>DOWN01000297.1 GCA_003519545.1 Bacteroidota bacterium | reverse complement strand
GTATAAATCTCAATTTTGTCAGATACAAATTTTTCATGATCATTAGCAAACTTCAGATATTTTTCAACTTCCTTCTTCATTCCTAATTTAAAATATATTAAAACATAAAACACGAACGCTCCGAAAATATCGTTGTCATTTTTGAATATTTTTGAATACTTTAAATATTCATTATTAAATTTTAAAGTCTCGTTATAATTCTCTAAATAATAATAGCATTTAGCCAATTCATTAAGATTATTAATTTTAATGTAGTCATTTTTATATCTATCACACAAATCAAGAGATAACTTATAATATTTTATCGCCTTTGAGAAATTATTTGCATCAAAGTATCCTGAGGCAATTCCTCCATAAATTGAATTTTGCAGTTCGATCTCCCCGATCTTCTGTGCAATCTTCATTGCCTTTTTATAAATATCAATACTTTTTTTAAATTCCTTTTCAAATGTATTGTAGTAAGTACCTAATCTGATATATGACAAAACTAAATCCCTCTCCGCATTTAGTTTAGTCTGAAGTTTGATGGCTTTTAATAAATAGTTTAAACTTTCTACCGGTTTATGAACTTTATAATAAATATTTCCCAAATATGAATATATTTTCGCGAGAAAAATTTCACTGTCAGAATCCGAATTAAAAAGTTCAAGTGATTTTAAAATATTTTTAAGTGAAGAATTAAATTCACCTTTTAAGTTATAATATATTCCAAGTTCATAATAAATTTTTGATTCCAGAATNNAAATAATGCTTTATTAATAAACTGAAAATACTTATCGGGATTGACAGATTTATACTTTGCAGATTTTAATAAATAGTTTTCTATTTTTTCTTTAACAGTCACACCTTAAATTCACGAATTTCGCTGAAAATTTCAACTACTCATTTTCTACTCATTTATTGGCTAATCCTTGTAACCCCTTAACAATGTTTATAATTTTGATAAAACTTAAATCATAAGGGGGCTTATGAAAAAACTAATTCTTATTTTACTCGTTTCAATAATAACTTTATCAAACAATGTTATTATTGCTCAGGTTTCAGTAGTTGCAAATTCAAATACTACTGAATATACAAACCTGAATCTTGCATTTGATGCAATAAATACCGGTTTACACACCGGAGACATTATAATAAATCTTACAGGATTTATTCCGCTTTCATCTACTGCAGTTTTAGATTCATCAGGTAATGGAACAGGTTCAAATTACAGTACAATTCTGATTCAACCATCCGGATTAGGATTTCAGTATAACGTTAATGCCAATATAAACTCACCACTTATAGAGTTTAACGGGGCAGACAACGTAACAATAGATGGAAAAGATTCACTTCAGTTACAAAATTTTGAAGATACTGATTTTGCATCTGTAATTGTTTTCAAAAACGGTGCTTCATTTAATACGGTGAAAAACTGTTACATCAGGACAAACATCATTGGAAATTCAAGGGCAAGTATTGTTTTCTTTACTTCAACTTCCACAGGTAACAGTAATAATGTAATTTCAAGTTGCAGATTTTTTAATTCATCTAATTTTTTTACAAGTTCCAATCATATTCTTTCATCAGGAACTGCATCAGCCTTAAACAATTCCAATACCATTTATGGAAATCAATTTTCAGAATTTACAAACAGTGGAATTACAGTTTCATCAACCGGAAACGGTAGCAACTGGATAATCAGAAAAAACTCATTTTTTCAGAAACAGAATGATCCCGTTTTTTCATTGATAATAACACCAATTGATTTCAACCCGGGAAGTAATTCCGGAAACAATATTATTGACAGTAATGTAATTGGTGGAAGTGATTCGGTAGCAGGAGGGAATGACTGGGCAAATGCTTCAACAGTTACATTCAACGGAATCAAAGTAAATTGTAATACTGCAAACCAGACACAAATTAAAAACAACAGAATCCAAAACTTAACTTTTACTAATTCAGGTTCAACAACTTTCACAGGAATAAATATTGTTCAGGGAAATACAATTGTAGAAAATAATTTAATAGGACATAATACAAACCCGAACAGTATAGACATTAAAGGAAACCAGAGACAATTTGGAATATTTGTATCAGCAACAGTGTTAACAGAAATTTTAAACAATACGATAGCAAACATTTCCAATATAGCCACTTCGCCATCAAGCGTAGGAGCATTGAATGGGATTGACGTTGGCAACGGAGGTGCGAGTTCATCACCGGCGAATATCAAAGGTAACAGAATTTTTAATTTATCAACGAATGCCACATTAACAAATTTTTTAGGAAACAGAAGAAATTTAGGCGGAATAAATTTTAATCCATCGTCATTTGTAACAGGAAATATAGACAGCAATTTTATTCAAACTTTAATCTCATCATCAGCATCGCTTACTCAATTATCACCATGCGGAATACTTACAAACAACATTACAGGAAAAATTACAAAAAATATAATTTCTGATATAAGGAATGCAGGAACAGGATCAACTGCTACCGTTCCTCCAACTGTGACAGGCATCTGCATAAGAAATTTCAGCAGTAATGCAAATAATCACATTGCAAATAATATGGTTTCTCTTGGAGATGTACAAACAACTAATACATCTTTTATTGGAATAAATATTCAAACAAACAATCCTAACCTCACGAGAATTTATTATAATACAATCAAAATTTCAGGTACGGCAACATCAGGAAGTTTAAATTCATTTGCATTACTTAGAGGTGTTTTTAATAATAATACACAAACAAATCCTGTTGAATTAAAAAATAATATTTTTGATAACTCCCGCACAGGTGGAAGCGGATTTCATTTTGCAATAGGAAATCAAGGCACGACACCATCAAGCGGATGGCAAAAGGGATTTATTGATAATAATTTACTAAACAGTTCTTCGCCTGATGCATTAGGTCATTGGGGCAGTACGAATGTAAATATAAATAATTGGAGAGACAGCAGTGAGAATGATTTTTTCAGTCCATCAGGATTTACACAGAACTATCAGAATATTTCAGCAGGTGATTTAAGAATGAATAATGGTTTATCACCAACACCGGTAGAATCAGGAGCGATTGAACTAGGATTAGTAAACACTGATATAGACGGAAATTCACGTCCAAAACCCGGAGCGATAAACGGTGGTGGTAATTTTCCTGATATAGGAGCGAGTGAATCTGATATGGTGAAGATGGATGTTTTTCCACCACAGATTTCATATACATTACTTTTAAATTCACAGAATACAATTAGCAGAGTGTTGAATAATTTTGCAACTGTAATTGACTTGGGTTCAGCGGTTAATACTTCGTCTGGTTCTAAGCCAAGAATTTATTACAAGAGAAAACAAGATGAAAATGTATTCACAGGAAACACCTCAACAGATGCGGGATGGAAATTTTCAGAAGCAACAAATGATTCATCAGCATTTAGTTTTATAATTGACTATTCAAAAATATTTGGAGGAACGATTTCATCAAACGATACAATTCAATATTTTGTTACCGCACAGGATATTCAATCAATTCCAAATGTATCTGCAAATCCGTCAGCAGGATTTTCTGCAACATCAGTTTCTAATATCACTTCCGCACCGATTAATTTACCTGAATATATAGTAACACTTCCACCACTTAGCGGAATATTATCAGTTGGATTAACTTTATTCAATAATATTTCCGGTTTAAATGTATCATATAAAATTGATAAAAATTCATCGCAAAACAATAATCCGATGTTAAATGGGAAACCATATTCCGGAGTATTGAGATATCATCCTGACAGACTTGATATGACATTATTCAATACAAATGCGACCGGTATTTATCCTACACTAACAGATGCAATTGAGGATATTAACAGAAGAGGAGTTGACGGAGCAGTTCAGGTGATACTTTTAGATTCAGTATATGAATCGGAAAATTTCCCGATTACAATGAATATAAAAAATGAATTTAAGACAACGATAAATAACAGTATTACAATTAGACCTGCAACAGGTGTAAAGTCAGTTATAAGAGGTAATGTCCCGCATGATGCTTTATTTATTTTAGAAGATATGAGTTTTGTAACATTTAACGGAAGTTCAGAAACTGATAATGCCGGTTCAAGAGATATTACATTAATGAATTTATCAGAAATTAATGCGGAAATTGCTAAAATTATAAACAGAGATACAAATGATGAAGCAATGGTTAAATTTTTAAATTTATTAATAGAAGCAAAGAATTTTCTTGAAAATGGAAATACATCTCCCGGCTTAGGTTTTAAAAAAATTATAAATAATAATTCAACTATTAGGGATATAAAAATTTTAAATAATTTTTTTATGGGAGTAGGAGCAGGTGTCACATTTGACGGAGATAAAAATATAGCAGGAGAAAAATTTCCTTTTAAGGATATAGAAATAAATGATAACAGGATGGATACGGCAGGAGTCTTAGGTATTAATAAGTTTGGAGTAATCTTAGAATCGGTAGAGAATGTTGAAATATCAGGTAACAAAATTGGAAACTTTAAATCTCAAGTTTCAAATACAGATGCAGGAATAGTAATAGGAGCCGGTTCAAAAGACGTGAATATATCCGGTAATGAAATTTATAATCTTGGTCATACAGGAAATGCAGGTAACGGTGCACATGGAATAAACGTAAGTTCAAACGAACCCGATTCGAAAATAGATATTTCTAATAATGTAATTCACGGAATTTCAGGAGACGGAAATAACAGTGCAAACTCAGCGGATATATTTAACCCTGCCGGAATATTTGTAAGCGACTCTGTGGCAGATATTAATATAATTCATAATTCAATTAATTTATTTGGAAACACTTTAAACAAAACCGGTGCAACATCATATGGTTTAAATATATTTTCAAATACAGCGAATGTAAATTTATTGAATAATAATATTTCAAATAATCTTGGTGTAAATACAACAGGAACAGGATCTGTAGGAGTGAGAACCAAAAATGCGGATAACTTAATTGAGTCAAACGGGAATAATTTTTTTATAAACCCAACAGGACCCGGAAAAAAAGGAGTGGGAAAGATTGGAACTGATTCATTAGATAATTTAGAAAACTGGCAATTGAAAACAGGCAAAGATGTTTTTTCAGGAGACGGAGACCCCGGATTTACTTCAAATTCCAATTTGATGCCTAATATATTAGATGAAGACAGTTGGAATTCAAACAACTCAGGAGTATTTACGGATGTTGATAAAGATATATTCGGAAATGACAGAAGCACAGACCCAATAACAGGCAGACCTGATATTGGTGCATTTGAATTTAATCCTGATGTAGATCCTTCAGGATTTAATGTTCCATTTTCAGAAGAGGTGACGATAACGAATCCTAACGGAACGAATAAGTTAGCCGATTTTCTGTTTATTGGTACATTAAGTCCTACAGGCGGTGCAGCCCCCGAATCATTGAAAGTGAAGTATTTTCAGGGTTCCGCACCGCCTTCCGTTATTCCGGGATCAAGATACGGATTTTCATATCTAAAGATTGATACGGACACTACATTACCAGCGGGAATGACTTATGATGTGATTTTTTATTTTGATTCGCTTTCAACTGGAAACATTTTAAATCCTGAAACTTCAATTATACTTGCAAAGTTTGACGGAGTTTCCTGGGAGTCATATCCGAGAGGAACAGGCGTAATGCAATCTGAATTAAACTGGGAACAAAAATATGTGAAAGTCAGAGGTCTCTCTTCATTTTCAGTTTTTGCAATTACAGATGAAGCATCGGCACTTCCCGTGAATTTAGTTTCATTCACTTCTTCAGTATTAAAGAATAAAGTTAAACTTGAATGGGTTACGAATTATGAGATTAACAATTCAGGATTTCAGATTGAAAGATTAAAATCTGGTAACAGCGAAAACTGGAAAGTGGCAGGATTTGTAGAAGGAAACGGAAACTCAAATGTAATTAATAAATATTCTTTTACGGATAATGTCCAACAAACAGGAATTTATAAATACAGATTAAAGCAAACTGATTTCAATGGTAATTTTGAATACCATTATTTAACTAATGAAATAAACCTCAGCAACCCTGTAAGTTATGAACTTATGCAGAATTATCCGAACCCATTTAATCCAAATACAAAAATTGATTTTCAAATTTCACAAACAGAAAAAGTTGAATTAAGAATTTTTGATATAACAGGAAAAGAAGTAGCGGTATTAGTGAACGAAATTCTTGCAGACGGATTTTATTCTGTTACTTTTTCGGGAGAGAAATTTTCAAGTGGAGTTTATTTTTATAAACTGAAAGCAGGTGAATTTACGGGAATTAAAAAAATGATACTTGTGAAGTGATAACTTGAACTAAACAAAAAAGGGGCTTACTGCCCCTTTTTTGTTTTTGGTATTAAGTATTAATTAATTACAGTGCGTTAATTTTTGGTCTGAGTTCAACTTCATATTTCGGATTTAAACGAATAGCAGTTTCCCAGTCTCTTCTTGCATTTTCTTCATCTCCAATCATTTGATAAGTAGTGCCTCTGTTGTAATATGCTTTTGCAAGTCTTGGGTCAACTTGAAGACATCTTGTATATTCATAAATCGCCTGTTCATAATTTTGCAGATAATCGAAAACAACACCCTTGTTAAAATAAGCGATTGTATCATTTGGTTTCAGTTCAATTACTTTATCATAATCACCTAAAGCCGCTTGATAGTTTCTAAGTCTTTCATGAGCATTACCTCTGTTCATATATGCAGAGTGGTTAGTTTGTATCATAGAGATATATTTATCATAATCTCTGATTGCTTCTCTGTAAAGTTTAATATTCTGAAAGTGATTTCCTCTGTCGAGATATGGACCGGGATTTGTGGAATCTTTCTGAATTAAGAAATTATAATTTTCAAATTCTTTAATGTTATAATATTTATAAACACTGTCTCTTGGTTTGCTGTAACCCATATGAAAAGTTTCGAGACTATCTCTGTAATCATAATATCCTGTTCCATAAATGTCAGTACTGTCTCCACTTCCGGGAATTTTCCAACCGTCTCCCTGAGGTTGCATATTAGGGTCTGTATTGCCGGGTGTATTAACACCGAGTGTATTTTCTTTTTTACCGCAACCGTTAGTTATGACTGCAAATCCAATTAAAACAATTAAAAAGTTAAGTATTTTCATTTTTTAAATATATTTATCCGAATTAGTTTAAATACAAATTATATACCAAATTTTTCAGGTTATTGTTTCTGAGCGTTAATTCTTGCTACCTGAAGTTTTTCTTTTAAATCACCTTCATAAGATGGGTCGAGTAAAATTACTTTTTCAAAATCAACAACGGCACCTCTGAAATTCCCTCCATTATAGAAAGCATTTCCTCTGTTTAAAATTGCTCCTAAGTTATTTGGTTGTCTTTTTATAACTTCAGAATAATCCTGAGAAGACCTTTGATAGTTACCTGCTTTATCCAGAGCATTTCCTCTTATCATATAATAATTTATATTTTCAGGATTTAATGCAATGGCTCTGTCATAATCAGCAATCGCCATCGGAAGATTTTTATATTTTTCGTGTAACAATCCTCTATTGATATAATCATCAGCCGCAGGATATAAAGCGATGAGGTTGTTATATTCTTTCAGTGATTCAGCATATTTATCCATTCTTTCATAAGTGACGGCAAGTTTTCTAAGTGCTTCGAGATTGAATGGATCTATATTCAAAGCGGCATCATAATCCTGAGCGGCAGAAAGGTATTCCTGATTTACAAAATAAATATCACCTCTTGTCACGTAATAAAAAGGGTCTTGAGGATACTGATTAATTAAGTTAGTATATTTATTTATAGAATCAATGGAAGACTGATCTAAACCTTTATCACAACCTGTATTCAGAGAAGAAATAAAAGCAATTATAAACACAAAGAATAAATAAATAATTGTTTTATGCATAGTTATTCAGTTTTATAAATATACCAAAATTAGAAACCTTTATAAATCCATTAAAAAAGTCAGGAATTATAAAAAGGTATTAAAAGGTAACTTTTAAATAATTCATATTAGAGGTATATTTATTGCTTATTCAAAAAACATTTTTAGAAATTATGTTATTAAAAGAAAAACTTGCTTCTCAAATTCCCGGATTAAGAGAAGAAGCGAAATCTATCGTAAAAAACTATAACACAAAAGTTATCGGTGATGTTACGATTGACCAGCTTTACGGCGGAATGAGAGGAGTTAAATCATTGATTTGCGATACTTCTGAGGTAGGTCTTGATACGGGCTTGATTATAAGAGGTATCCCGATTTTAGAATTAACAGACAGACTTCCTGAAGAAATTTTTTATCTTTTACTCACCGGTGAATTACCAACCGACGAAGATTTAAAAGCACTTGAAAAAGACTGGGATTCAAGGTCTGCAGTTCCCGAATATGTCTGGAAAATAATTGATGCATTACCAAATGAAACACATCCTATGGTTATGCTGAATACTGCAATTCTCATAATGGAGAATGAATCAGAGTTCAGAAAACAATATGATGCGGGCATTGGAAAAGATAAATTATGGGAACCGATGTTTGAAGACTGTATGAATCTAATTGCAAGAGTCCCTTCTATTGCGGCTTATATCTACAGAAAAAAATTCAACAAAGGCGGAAGAATAGAACCTGATCATAATCTTGACTGGGCTGCTAACTATGCTCATATGCTTGGTATCGAAGATAAAGACGGATCATTTAAAAGACTTATGAGACTTTATATGGTATTACACAGTGACCATGAAAGCGGAAACGTAAGTGCTTTTTCAACTCAAACAATTGCTTCTGCATTATCTGATATTTATTATGCGGTAAGCGGAGGACTTAACGGATTAGCAGGACCATTACACGGGCTTGCAAATCAGGAATGTCTGAGATTTATCGTTCAAATGAGAAAAGACATTGGTCACTCTCCTTCTGATGAAGAAGTAAGAGAATACTGTCAGAACTTACTGAACAATAAAAGAGTTATTCCGGGTTATGGACATGCTGTGTTAAGAGTAACCGATCCGAGATTTACTGCGTTTTTAAACTGGGGTAAAGAAAATATTCCTAACGACGAAACATTTAAAATTGTCGAGCAATTATTTGATATAGTTCCGAAGATTTTAATTGAACAGGGTAAAGCAAAAGATCCTTGGCCCAATGTTGATGCGGCTTCAGGTTCATTGTTATATCATTACGGATTAACTGAATATGAATATTACACTGTTTTATTTTCAGTGTCGAGAATACTTGGATTGACAGCACAGACGATAATAGCAAGAGCGATGAATGCACCATTAATCAGACCTAAATCAGTAACAACCAACTGGGTAAAAAACCAGGTAAGTTAAGATAATAAATTGCCCCGTTTAAAAGCGGGGCAAAATTTATTTTATATTCCAACCTTTTAAACTTTCAAGCATTTCATAATTAGTAAGGTCATAATGAACAGGAGTTACAGATATGTAACCTTCTTCAATTGCTTTCTGATCAAATTCAATATTCTTATCGAGAGATGCCATTCTTCCTGTCAGCCAGAAATATTCTCTTTTATTAGGGTCTAACCTTGATTCATATCTGTCATCCCAGAAAGATTTTCCTTGCTTAGTGATTAATACACCTTTAATTTTTTTCTCCGGAAGAGCAGGAACATTAACGTTCAGAAGAGTTCCTTTAGGTAAACTTTTTTTCAAAACAATTTTTGCAAGTTTGGCTGCAAATTTTGCTGAAGTAGTATAATCATTATAAGTAAAACTTGCCAGAGAAATTGCGATTGAGGGAATTCCTAAAATAGTGCCTTCAGTAGCAGCGGATACAGTTCCCGAATAAATAATATTAATAGCGGTATTAGATCCGTGATTAATTCCGGAAATTAACAAATCAATTTTTCTGCCTTTGAGAAGATTTCTTACTGCAAGTTTCACAGAGTCTGCCGGAGTCCCTTCCACAGCGAATCCGTAAAAGTTTTTATCAATTAAATTTTTTCTTGCTCTGATAGGATTTGCGATTGTTATAGAATGTCCGACTGCACTTTGCTGTGTAGCCGGTGCGATTACAACAGTTTCAGCAAATTTTCTGATTTCTCTTGCGAGTGTTTTTATTCCGTCTGATTCGATTCCGTCATCATTAGAGATTAATACTAATGGTTTTCTTTTCATATTTGTTTTTTTATTACTCTTCACTTTTTATTTCCTCCAGTTTTTTCCAAAGTAAATCTTTAAGCGTATCAATATTTTCACCTGTGATACTTGAAATCATAATTTTTTCAGTTTTTATTTTTAATTTTTTAATTCGTTCTTTTGTCTCATCCGAAATTGAATCACATTTTGTAAAACAAATTATATAAGGTTTGGAAAGAAGTTTATCATTAAAAGTTTTTAATTCATTTTTAAGAATTTTAAATTCAAACAATAAATCACTTTCTTCATAATTAACATTTAATGCATCAATCATAAAAAGCAGGACAGAAGTTCTTTCTATATGTCTGAGAAACTGCAAACCTAAACCTTTTCCGTCAGAAGCACCTTCGATTATTCCCGGTATATCTGCAACAACAAAAGAATCATATTCTCTGTATTTAACTATTCCAAGATTTGGAGTTAGGGTTGTGAACGGGTAATCTGCAATTTTAGGTTTTGCTGCGGAAATTTTTGAAATTAGAGTTGACTTTCCTGCATTAGGAAATCCGACAAGACCAACATCAGCAATAAGTTTAAGTTCTATAACGACATCTTTTTCAATCCCTTTTTCACCGGGTTGAGCAAAGCGTGGGGACTGATGAGTGGAAGATTTAAAATGAGTATTTCCAAGTCCACCTCTTCCGCCTCTAAGAATTAAAACTTCTTCTCCGTCTTTTAAAACTTCCCCGAGAGTTTCATTAGTTTCAAAATCTTTTATAATACTTCCGACAGGAACATTTATAATTATATCTTTTCCATATTTACCTGTTTTATCTCCGCCTTGACCATGAGTTCCACGACCTGCTTTATAAAGACGGTTATATCTTAAATCAATTAAAGTATTGAGGTTTGAATTTCCTTTAAAAATTACATCTCCGCCTTTGCCACCGTCACCACCATTCGGTCCGCCACGAGGCACAAACTTTTCTCTTCTGAAACTTACACATCCGTTTCCGCCGTCTCCGGATTTGATTTTTATTTTAACATAATCTATAAACATTAAATTTTTACATTCTCCTTATTTCTGAAATATTCATTTAATACGTCAACAAACAAAATAACTTTTAAGTCATACATATCAACTTTATTTTTTAAATATAAAGATTTGAGACTTTTAACGGCAGAGTTCCAGTCAGGAATTTTTTCAAGTTCATCAAACGTATCAAACATTTCCTGTCGGTTGTTTCTGAAAATTTTCTTTTTAATTGCATCGAGTTCATCTTTTTTAAACAAACGTTTAATTCTTTTTCTCTCTTCATCAAGAGTGCTTTCATTCACCACTTCAACGGGAAGGGAAATATCAATCTTTTCAATTTCAATTTCATTTTTATCTGAGGTTGTTTCAGATATTTCTCTTTCTGTTTCATCAAAGTTTTTTATATCGGAATCAAAATCAACAGAGATTACATCACTTTCAGTTTTATTAGCAGGTTCAGTTTCTTTATCAGGAACTATTGTTTCATTTTCTTCAATATCAATTGATATTACATCTTTAACGTCAAATTTATCCGTAAAAACTTTTATTATGTCTTTTAATGATATTTCTGAGTTTCCAAATTCATTTTCATATTCAAGAAGTTTTTCAACATACTTTGAATATCCTTTATCTTTTATACAATTAGTATCGAATGAAATATCAA
>DOWN01000202.1 GCA_003519545.1 Bacteroidota bacterium | reverse complement strand
GGATGGCGGTTATGGAAATTTTCCACCTCCACCACCACCTCCTCCTCCAAATTTCAATCCACCTCCTCCACCACCACCTCCTCCACCTCCTCCAACTTCCGGCGGATATAATCCCGGTGGCTCAGGAAGTGCAAGCACTAACGCAATAATTTCTTTAGTTGCGGGTATCTTATCATGGATTGCTTGCCCTTTTATACTCGGTATAGTTGCCTGGGTGATGGGTAAAAGCGAATTGAGTAAAATTGAAAGACGCGAGTCATCTGTTGAAGGAAAAACACTTGCCACTATCGGTATGTGGCTCGGTATAGCAAACGTAATACTTTCGGTTATAGGTGTATTATTCTATATTATATTTGTATTGATAATAGGGATTGCAAGTTTTTCAGGTATGAATTAACTTTTGCAAATTTTTAATAATTCAAAAAGGGCTAAATGCCCTTTTTTTATATTGATTTAAAATTGAATCTTAAATTAAAAAGAATTAACAAATCCATCCTTAATCCTATACCTGAATATAAAACGGAACATTCAGCAGGTATGGATTTAACTTCATCTGAATCTCTTATATTAAAAAAAGGGGAAAGAAAATTAGTCGGAACAAATTTTATAATTGAACTTGAAAACGGATATGAAGCACAGGTGAGACCGAGAAGCGGTCTTGCTCTTAAGAACGGAATAACTGTTCTCAACACACCCGGAACTATTGATGCTGATTATCGTGGTGAAGTCAAGGTGCTTTTAATGAATTTCGGAGACGAAGATTTTGAAATAAATGTTGGAGATAGAATTGCTCAAATGATAATTTCTAAATATACTAAAGTTACGATAGTTGAAACAGAAAATTTATCAGATACTGAACGGGGTGAAGGCGGTTATGGAAGCACAGGAGTTAATTGATTGATGTCGCAGGGCGTTTTAAATATTGTTACAACTCCTATTGGAAATTATGCTGACCTTACTTTGAGAGCATTGAGAATTTTAAATGAATCGGATTATATAATTTGTGAAGAATATAAAGAAGCAAATAAATTTTTAAAGTTTTTTGAAATTGATAAAGAACTTTTCAGAATAAATGAACATAATGAAGAAGAGTTTGATAATGAAATAATAAACCATCTTTTAAGCGGGAAAAAAATTTCATTAATAAGTGATGGAGGCACTCCCCTCTTTGCCGATCCAGGTTATTCACTTTTGAAACAATGTATAGAACTAAATATAAAAATAGATTTCATTGGTGGTGCTAACTCAGTAATTGCTGCAATAGTTCTATCAGGATTTAATATATCAAGATTCAGATTCGCAGGATTTCTCTCACCTAAAAATGACATCAGAAAAAATGAAATTCATAAATTAAAATCGGAAGATAATGTTATTGTAATACTTGAAGCACCTTACCGCCTCAGACAAATTCTTGAAGATTTTAATTTGATAATTCCGGAAAGAAATATTTTTGTAGGATGTGATCTGACAACCGGAAATGAAATGCAGTTCAGAGGCACTGCTTCAGAAATTTTAAATCAGATTGAAGAAAATTATAAAGCAGAGTTTGTAATTGTTTTAGATAAATTTTATTTTAAAAAAAATGATAACAATATTTGAATATAATAATATAAACGGATGCGTCCAGGTTGAAGATAATTCTCTTAAATCCTGGGATAAAAACGGTAACGATATTATTTGGATTGATATTCAGGATGAATCAAGTGAAAAGATTGCTTCTTTTCTTAAAGACAATTTCAATTTTCACCCTCTTGTTATAGAACATGCATCTAAATATACTGATTTTGATAAGAAATATCACCTGCCTAAAGTTGAAGATTTTGAAGAATATGTATTTATAGTTTTTAACTCGATTGAAAAAATTGCCGATGCAAAATTTAAAGTTATTCCTCTCAGTTGTTTTCTCGGTCATAATTTTTTAATTACCATTCATTCAAAAAATCTGAATGAACACATACTTTTAAAACTTAAAGAAGGATATTTTAAATCGGCAATGAAGAAAGGTGTTGATTATTTTCTTCACATCATACTGGATGAAATTGTGGATAAATATTATCCGATTCTTGACGGATTCGAAGCGAAAATTGACAGTGTTCAGGATATAATTTTTAAACGAAGCCCAAGTAACAGAACGCTGATTGAAATAATGAATCTCAAAAAACAACTTGTTGAACTAAGAAGAATTGCTTTTTATCAAAAGGAAGTTTTATTTAAAGTAACTCGCGGAGATATTGAACTCATAACGGAATCAGAAGCAATTTATTACAGAAATGTATATGATCATCTTGTGAGAGTAACAGATTCAGTTGAATCATACAGAGATTTAATTACGAGTTTAATGGATTCATACTTATCAATAGTAAATAATAGATTAAGTGAAATCACTAAAGTCCTTACAATTATAGCAACTATCGTCCTTCCTTTAAACCTGATTACAGGTATTTACGGAATGAATTTGATTGACCTTCCATTCGCGGATTCTCACCTTGGTTTTTATTTTGTTTTAACTTTAATGGTAACTGTTATAGTTATAATGCTTTTATGGTTTAAAAGAAAACAATGGATTGATATTAAAAAAGAGTTTTAAATTCCTGTAAAATCGCTATAATCAAGCCTTTTTGAATTGAGACTGGTTTTTAATTTCGGTATATTTGTTAGTGAAAATCAGTTATAAAAATAGCGGAGTTGACATAAAAAAAGGTGATAAATTAGTAGATATCATCAAGCCCGTCGTCAAAAAAACTTTCACAAATAACGTATTAAGTGGTATTGGAAATTTTGGTGCATTTTATAAAATTCCTTTAAAATCTTACAAAAATCCCGTTTTTGTTTCTTCGGTTGATGGCGTAGGGACTAAACTGAAAATCGCATCCGAAATGGGTATTTATGATACTATAGGTGAAGATCTGGTAAATCACTGTGTCAACGATATTGCAGTTTGTGGTGCTAAACCTCTTTTCTTTCTTGATTATTATGCAACAGGAAAACTCAATGTTAAAAATGCCTCACAGGTAATTAAAGGACTTGCGAAGGCGTGTAAAGAAAACAATTGTTCATTGATTGGCGGTGAGACTGCTGAAATGCCGGGCTTGTATCAAAATGAAGATTTTGATTTAGCCGGAAGTATTACCGGAATTGTTGAGAAAAGTAACATTCTCGATAAAAAAAATGTTAAAAAAGATGATGTGTTAATCGGACTTGAATCATCAGGGCTGCATACAAACGGATACTCACTTGTAAGAAAAATATTTAAATCAAAAAAAGATTTACAAAAATATTACGATGAATTTGAAAATATTCTCGGTTATGAATTATTACAGGTTCACCGTTCGTATTTGAATATTATTCAATCCGTTTTGAGCAATTTCAAAATAAATGCTATTTCTCATATAACGGGTGGAGGCATTGAAGGAAATACAAAACGAGTTATTAATAAAAATAACAAACTTGTTATAAACTGGAAAAGTTGGGACAGACCGGAAATTTTTAAACTAATTCAGAAAAAAGGAAATGTTGATGAGAAGGATATGAGAAGGACTTTTAATTTAGGAATAGGATTGATTTTTATTGTAAATAAAAAATATTCAGATAAATTATATCAGTATTTGATAAAGAAAAATGAAACACCATATATAATTGGCGAAATTAAATAACTAAACTTAAGAGGAGAATTAAAAATGGAAGTATTTGAAAAAGATAAAATAGATCTCGATACAGGAAAAATCAGTGACAACGGTTTTAATGATGTACAAATTAAACCTCAGCATGTGCAGGATATCTTAAAAGAAAGAATGCTTGTTGATGGTTTTGATGTAACTGTTGATCTTGAAAAATCACAAGGTGCATACCTTTATGATTCAAAACACAACAGAAAACTTCTTGATTTTTTTACGTTCGTTGCTTCTAATCCTATCGGGATGAATCACCCGAGATTAAATAATCAGGAGTTTATAAACAGAATCGGGAAAGTTGCTTTAAATAAACCTTCTCTTTCTGATATATATGCAAATGAACAGGCACAGTTTGTTTATACATTTTTTGATATTGCTGTACCTGAATATTTCAAATATGCTTTCTTTATTGAAGGTGGTGCTTTAGCAGTTGAAAACGCTTTGAAGGCAGCATTCGACTGGAAAGTTCATAAAAATTTCAAAAAAGGTTATACTACAGAAAAAGGGCATAAAGTAATTCACTTTAAAGAAGCGTTTCACGGAAGAAGTGGTTACACGCTTTCATTGACAAATACTGATCCGAACAAAACAAATTATTTTCCTAAATTCGATTGGCCAAGAATTACAAATCCTAAAATGAAATTCCCTATTGATAACCATCTTGAAGAAGTTATCAATCTTGAAAATCAGGCAATCAATGAAATTAAAAAGGCAATCGCAGATAATAAAGATGATATTGCATGTATGATTTTAGAACCGATTCAGGGAGAAGGTGGAGATAATCAGTTTAGAAAAGAATTTTTTGTTAAACTCAGAGAAATCTGTGATGAAAATGAAATCCTTTTGATACTTGATGAAGTTCAAACAGGAATTGCTTTGACAGGTAAATGGTGGGCTCATCAACATTACGTTCAGCCGGATTTGATTTCCTTTGGTAAAAAAACTCAGGTATGTGGTGTCTTAGCAACTGATAGAATTGATGAAGTTGAAGAGAATGTATTCAGAAAACCGAGCAGAATTAATTCAACTTGGGGTGGAAATATTGTTGATATGGTAAGATTCAGTGAGATTCTTAAAATAATAAGAGATGAAAATTTAGTAGAAAACTCTGCTGTAATGGGTGAATATTTACAATCAAAACTTAGAGATTTAACATCTAAATACGAAGGAATTACTTCAAATGCACGCGGACTTGGTTTATTCTCTGCATTTGACTGTAAAGACGCAGAAATGAGAAATACTGTAACCTCAAAAGCACTCGAAAACGGGTTGATTATATTAGGTTGCGGTTCTTCATCTATCAGGTTCAGACCGCCGGTAAACGTCACCAAATCCCAAATTGATGAGGGTATAAATATTTTAGATGATGTTTTATCAAAAATTTAGTATTTTTGTTAAGATTAAGTTTAAATAAAAATAACTAAATTTAGTAAAAATTGATTCCTGAAGATGTAAAACAAATATTTATAAAGTATCTTAAAGAAAACGCTCATAGGATAACTAATGAGCGTTTTTTAATTTTAGATGCTGCTCTGAATATGGAAGGTCATTTTGATGCCGATGAACTTTACCTTAAAATGAAAAAAGATTATATGGATGTCTCCCGTGCAACTGTTTATAAAACTCTTGAACTTATGAGCGAGTGTGGGATTTTGTATAAACATAATTTCAAAGGTGACAGGACAAGATACGAAACTAAATACGGCAGAAATAACCATTATCATATAATATGTGTTTCCTGTAAGAGAATTATGGAATTTGAAGACCCTGAAATAGAAAAACTTCAGGAAAAAATTTGCAGGGAAAATAATTTAAATCCTGTTGAACATACTTTACAGGTATTTGCAACATGCAAAGATAAAGACCATTGTGATCATTTTTCCGAAAACGAAAAAAAACTGTATAACATTACTGTTAAATGAGAAGTGCAATCGAATTAAAAATTGGTGAAAAAGCCATAATCAACGATATAGATAATACAAATCCTTCTGCAAGAAGAATTCTTGAAGTTGGATTTACACCGGGAGAAGAAATTGAACTTCTCTTCAAACCCGTATTTGGTGATCCTCTTGCATTTTCCATCAGAGGCACTTTAATTGCTGTCAGATCTTCTGAAGCTAAATGTATATTAATATAATTTTTTTCAATGCTTACCGTTACAGATAATAAACTTCCTTTAATAACACTTTTAGGTCATCCCAATTCAGGAAAGACCACACTTTTCAATTATCTAAGCGGTAAAAAATATAAAACAGTAAACTATCCCGGTTCCACAGTTGAATATTCCATTTCAAGAATTTTAAGCAGATTTGAATTTAATGCAAATATATTAGACTCACCGGGAATTATAAGTTTAATCCCCTGCTCTCCTGATGAAAAACTTTCTGTTAATTATGTTTATAATCACCCAAAATATGGAAAGACTGATCTTGCTGTAGTAACTCTCGATGCAAGCCAACTTTCAAGACAATTGTTATTAGTAAAGCAATTAATCGAATGTAATTTCAAAGTTATAATTGCTTTAACAATGGTTGATATATTAAACAAAAAAGGAATTGATATATCAACAACGAAACTTTCAGAACTTACCGGATGTGATGTTGTGAAAATTGATGGAAGAAGCGGAGAAGGAATTGACGAATTACTGAAAGTTATCCGTATTAATATGAATCTTTTAAATGAAAATAATTTAAAACATACTTTAAAAGATTATGATAAAAATAAAATTATCAGTTTATATAATGACATAGAAAGAATAGAAAAGGATGTTTTATTTAATATTGAACCGGTTGTTAAAGATAATGAACTTATCAATATTGAAAACGCAAATAAAAAATTAAATGTTCTTTCCGGATTATCGGTTAACGGTCATAGAAAACTCGATAAAAGCACAGTCAATATTGATAAAATAGTTCTTCATAAATTCTGGGGATTAATAATTTTTATCCTCGTAATGAGTTTAACATTTACTTCAATCTTTTGGCTTGCTGCACCGCTGATGGATTTGGTGGATACATTTTTTGGAAATTTATCTGAAATAACTTCAAATGCTCTCGGTGATAATTTATTCAGTGATTTGATTTCAAATGGATTGATTGCCGGACTTGGTTCTGTTCTTGTTTTTGTTCCTCAGATTGTAATTTTATTTTTGATTCTCGGATTATTAGAAGATTCAGGTTATCTTGCTCGGGGTGCTATGATACTTGATAAACCACTTGCAAAAATTGGTCTTAACGGCAGGTCGTTTGTGCCTATGCTTTCAGGTTTTGCGTGTGCAATCCCTGCAATAATGGCAACGAGAACAATTCAAAACAGAAAAGAAAGATTACTTACCATTTTTATAATTCCTCTTATGAGTTGCAGTGCAAGACTGCCTGTATATGCTTTACTTCTTGCATTTTTGATTCCGCAGGATCAACCATTCATTGCAGGATTTTCTTTGACTGCAATTTATATTTTCAGCATTCTAAGTTCTTTATTGATTGCAGGTGTTGTTAATAAATTCACTTCAAAAATTAATTCTTTAAAAGAGAAAAGTTCATTTATAATTGAATTACCAACTTACAAAAAACCAAAATTAGATACCGTACTTAAAAATACTTTTAAGAATGCTAATCAGTATGTAAAAAAAGCAGGACCTGTGATTCTTGTTCTCTCATTGATACTTTGGGTTTTAACGACTTTTCCAAGACAAAACACAGAATTAACTTCTGATAATCTCACGGCTTCTAATTCATTACTATTGCAAAATGATTCTTTGACTCTTGAGGAAATGGATTCTTATGATTTGTCAAAGTCATACGCAGGAATGCTCGGGCATTTTATAGAACCTGTTATGTTACCGCTTGGGCTTGATTGGAGAGTTGGTGTTTCCTTAATAGTAACTTTTTCAGCACGTGAAGTTTTTGTAAGTTCAATGGCATTAATTTTTAAAGTTACAGAAGATGATGATGAAGGAAAGTTTCAGGAAGGAATTTTAAATTCTATGAGAGAAGCAAAAAATGAAGCCACAGGTCAAAAGTTATTTACAACTGCTAGAATTGCAGGATTGATTGTCTTTTTCGTATTTGCTATGCAATGTTTATCTACTGTTGCAATTTCTAAAAAAGAAACCGGTGGCTGGAAAATTCCTTTAATTCAATTATTCTCATTCAGCATACTCGCTTATATTATGGCGTTCATAACTGTTCACGGATTAAAATTTTTTGGAATCAGTTAAATAATTTTCTATACATTAAATCTGAAATAAACTATATCGCCGTCTTTCATAATATATTCTTTTCCTTCAATTTTCAATAATCCTTTTTCTTTAACGGCAGGTTCTGAACCTAAACTAATTAAATCAGTATATTTCATAATCTCTGCACGAATAAATCCTTTTTCAAAGTCAGTATGTATTACTCCTGCTGCCTGTGGTGCTGTATATCCGTCTGGTATTGTCCAGGAATGAACTTCTTTTTCTCCCGCGGTAAAAAATGTTATTAAATTTAAAAGTTTATAACCTTCTTTTATAAGTCTGTCCAGTCCTGATTCTTCTAATCCTAACTCTTTTAAAAATTCTGTTTTCTCTTCCCTGCTTTCAAGTTGAGCAATTTCAGATTCTATCTGAACGGATAAAATTAAAAACTCAGCTTTTTCTCTTGCAGCAATTTCTTTTACAATATCGGAATATTTATTTCCGTTTGAAGAAGCGTCATCAACGTTTGCAACGTATAGAACAGGTTTATCAGTTAATAACTGTAAACCTTTTATAATTTTTTTATCTTCTTCATTAAGAGTTTCAGTGAAATATTTTGCGAGTCTTGAATTTTCAAGATGTTTTTTTAATCCTTCAAGTAATTCATTTTCCGCAACTATTTTTTTATCTCCGGTCTTGATTGACTTTTGATTTCTCTCAATTCTTTTTTCAACTGATTCAATATCTTTAATTATTAATTCAGTTTCAATTATCTCAATATCATTTTTCGGATCAACTTTACCGTCAACGTGAATTATATTATCATCATCAAAACATCTGACTATATGCACGATAGCATTAACTTCTCTGATGTGTGATAAAAACTGATTACCTAATCCTTCACCTTTAGAAGCACCTCTAACTAAACCGGCGATATCAACAAATTCAAACGTTGATGGAATTGTTTTTTTAGGATTATACATTTCAACGAGTTTATCAACTCTGATGTCAGGAACTATAACAGAACCAATATTCGGATCTATTGTGCAAAAAGGGTAATTAGCCGCTTCCGCATTTTGTGAAGATGTTAACGCATTAAATAATGTTGATTTACCTACATTCGGTAAACCTACTATACCACACTTAAGAGACATATATCGTTATATAAAAATATTTTAATTAAAATTAAATATAGTGAAGCAAAAATAATCGGAACTGTAACATTATCATCAATATCATAAGGAAGATATTCAGATAGACAGGTTATAATTAATGTTATTATAGCAATCAAATATTCTGCAATAGAATAATCAAACTTTGGAGTTAAAAAAATTACAAACAAACCTGAAATTAAAAAAGCAATACTTCCTTCCAGAGTTTTATTTTTAATATGAATCTTTCCAAAATTTTTTCCATAAAGAGCCGCGGCAGTATCAGAAACTGTCATAATTAAAATCGCCATCACCGCTATAATTTTAGGAAAGAAAAATATAAGTATAATACATGAAAATAATAAATAAGTAGAGCCGGAGAATACGATACCTTTGGCTTCGAGTTCATGATGGCGTAAAATTTTTCCAAAATATTTTACAAACATCTCATTGAACTTGGGGCTGAAGAATCTTGCCAAGTCAAATGCCAGAGAAATTATAAACATTAATGAAATTATTATTAATGTCAGTTCCTTTTGATTAAACCAATAAAATATTGCTATTCCGGAGGATGATAAATGAATTAATTTTCTTTTTAACTCATTATTGATTGATATTTTTTTACCTATCGGCTCC
>DOWN01000171.1 GCA_003519545.1 Bacteroidota bacterium | reverse complement strand
ACTTAGAATTGATGTTACAGCAAAATCCAAAAAGGAAGCATTATTAAGTTATAAAAAAATTGAAAAGAAAATTTTAGATAAAGCGGGTAATTTTGTTTTCGGTTATGAAGATGATAAGTTAGAAAAAGTTTTAGGAGAATTACTCAAAAAGAAGAAAAAGACATTGGCAGTTGCTGAATCTTGCACAGGGGGATTGATTTCAGCAAAAATTGTAGATATTCCCGGTTCATCGGATTATTTTTTAGGAGGAGTTTGTGCTTATGCAAACGATGCAAAAAAGAAACTTCTTGATGTAAAAAATAATTCGCTGAAAAAATTTGGAGCGGTTAGTGAACAGGTTGCTATAGAAATGGCAGAAGGTGTAAGAAAAAAATTTAAGTCAGATTATGCAATATCTACGACCGGAATAGCAGGACCAACAGGTGGCAGCAAAGTAAAACCCGTAGGATTAGTTTATATCGGTTTTTCGGATAAAAATAAATCTTATGCACTTAAATTTAATCTTGGAGATACAAGGATGAAAGTTATTACAAGAGCAACAATTTCTGCTCTTAATCTTTTGAGAAAAGAAGTTTTAAAAAACAATTCATAGAAATTTTTGAGATTGTTTTTTTATTTATTTTTAACAAAATTATATCAAAATTTTTTTATCGTAATAAAAACTACAACAGATGAAAAATCTCTTACCTCAAATGCGTAAAGCATTTTCTCTCCTTTTGTTAATAGCATTCGGAGCCGGTATATCCTATATAGTATATGCCCAGGTTGACGATCCAAATTTGGATCAGATACCAATGAACTTCAGAAAT
Source organism: Bacteroidota bacterium (assembly GCA_003519545.1). Classification (GTDB taxonomy): domain Bacteria; phylum Bacteroidota; class Ignavibacteria; order Tepidaquicellales; family Tepidaquicellaceae; genus UBA9002. The sequence continues at coordinate 2,036 of DOWN01000171.1, read as the reverse complement.
ATGTATCAACCAAGCATAATTGAAGATGCTCTTCCTCCTGTAACAATTGCAGATTATGATAATTTCAATTTAGGAGTTGATTTTGCTGAAGGACATATAGTTACTAATCCTATGGTACCTACTCAGTTTTTTACTTCGTATAATACAAACGGAACTTGGCACACAGAAGACGGATGGACTTGGTCAAGAAATAATCCGGCTTTCCCTAATGCAGCAGGTGATCCTGTTAATGCGTATGACAGTTTAGGAAGATTGTATTATGATAATATGAAAAGTCCTATAACAGGTACGTGGAACGTGTATTCAAATGATAACGGAACTACATGGTCGGCTTCAACATCTGCAAATATAGGTAATGATAAAAACTGGATTGCTGCTGATCAGACAAATGGTCTTTACACAAATTATGTTTATGGTGTTATGACTCCGGGGAACGTTGTGAGAAGCACAAACAGAGGCGTAAACTTTTCGCAGGTGTTTAATACTTCAAACACTTTACCGGGTATGATGGTTGCTGTTGGTGCTAATGTAAATACTAATGCATCAGGCGGTGCTGTTTATGTTGTTTCAAATACAGGAAGTACTTTTACTCCAACTTATAATTTCTTCTTATCAACTAACGGTGGAACTAATTTTACATCAGTTTCAGCGGGAAACAGATGGGTAGATACTGTAGGAGTTGCATCAGGCGGAAGACACTCAGTTGAGAATATGAGAACAAGACCTTATCCAATGATAGGAGCCGATAACAGTTGGGGACCATACAGAGGAAGAGTTTATGTTATTCATGCAGGAAATCCGGGAACATCCAATAAACCTGAAATATGGTGCAGATATTCAACTAATATGGGTGCTAACTGGTCAGCGAGAGTAAGAGTAACAGACGGACCTTTAAATGTTGCAAATCACTGGCATCCTGCTATGTGGGTTGATACAAAAACTGGAACTGTATATGCTCAATGGATGGATACAAGAGATACTCCTACAAACGACAGTGCTTTAATTTATGCATCTATGTCAACAGATGGCGGTGTAACTTGGGCTCCAAATGTGAGAGTTTCAAACCAAAAAATGAGAATTGATTGTCCGACTTGTGGTGGCGGTGGAACTCCAAGATATCAAGGTGATTATAACAGCATAACTTCAAACGGTCAGGTTTCAATGTTAACCTGGGCTGATTTCAGAGCGGGAAATTTCGGTACTTATACCGCCTATTTCCCTGATTTTGGTATGAGAGTAACTCCAACAACTGACAGTTTAAATCCAAACTCAGGTAATATCACTATTAATGTTCAAATTCCATCTGTAAAATTATATAATAACGTAGTAACATTTACTTCAGCTGTTTCACCAACACCGGGAAGTGGTACTCTTGCGGTAACTTTCCCAAGCGGTAATACAATAAATACTTCAGGCGGATCAGGTTCTATTCCAATGAGAATTACAGCAACCGGTGGTGTAACTGCAGGTACATATATTGTAACCGTTACAGGTAAAGGTCCTAACGGAACACCTGTTCATAAACGTGATGTAACAGTTTACGTTGCAAATACAGTAACAAATATTGGTGGTGAAACTGAAATTCCAATGAAATGGGATCTTGCACAAAACTTCCCAAATCCATTCAATCCGACTACAAGAATTAATTTCGCAGTTCCTGAGAAATCAGATGTGAAAATTTCAGTATATAATTCAGTAGGAAAAGAAGTTGCAGTATATTTTATGAAACAAAGAGATCCGGGTAATTATTTTGTAACATTTAATGCCGGTGCTTTACCTTCAGGAGTTTATTTCTATAAATTAGAAACTGCAAACTTCTCAGATACTAAAAAGATGTTACTCGTAAAATAAAATTTTTTAAATATTAATTTACACAAAGGTCAGATTATTAAATTAATCTGACCTTTTTTATTTATAAATTCTGAAGATTTAAATGCCTTCGTTTCAGTAAATTTTTTTTGTATAACACGGAAACATCTGAAACTTCTAGTCATTGCGGGATTAGTTTTCCCCGACTTATCGAAACTCATTAATCT
>DOWN01000309.1:2679-3546 GCA_003519545.1 Bacteroidota bacterium | reverse complement strand
ATTACATTGCCTTGAAATAAAAAATTAATTTTTCATCGAATTGTAACTATAAATAATTAAATTATCAGTTTACATTAGTGTAATTCGTGAAAATTCGTGAAAATTCGTGATGAAGTATTTAATCGTTTTAAACGGATGTATTATCTTATCTCTTATCTTTCGATTTTTTGCCTTTGAGAATCAATTCGTAATTATTAAGCGAATTGGTTTTATATTCTTCATCAAATAACTTTTGGCGGTTTCTGAATTTACTCTCTTCTTCGTTTATAAAATTCTTATCCAATTTAATTCCATTAAGTTCTACAGTTTCAAAAAAATTTAAAAACAATTCAGGTTTTTGCTCTCTGACAAATTTATAGTTCACCAAACAATTTATAAGAATAATTTTTTCAAAGTTTTTAATTATATATTCTATACCTTTTTCAAATTTGAAATTATTTTCTCCTGTCCCATTCTCTTCAATTTTACCCTGCGGAAAAATATATAAACTTGTATTCTGAGATTTTAATAATTCAATGCAAGTTTTTAAACTTTTAATGCTTTGAAAAGAATTTTCTCTCACAATCTCAATTGCTCCAATTTTTCCAAAAAATTTATTTTTATCTATCTGTTTTTTTTCCATAAGACAATAACCGTTACTTTGAAAAAACGATAAATCAAGAAATGGAATTAGAACTCCATCCCACCAATTGGAATGATTTAACACAAATATTTTTGGTGTACTACTCGATTGCGAAAGGATTTTTTTAACTTCGATGTGACCTTTTGAATAAACGGCGAAAAAATTTTTTGATAAAAAATGAGGAAAATATTTAGAGAAAAAAAATGAGAGGAATTTATTTTTTTTCATATAACATCAATATCCTA
>DOWN01000309.1:0-2606 GCA_003519545.1 Bacteroidota bacterium | reverse complement strand
CTCATATAACATCAATATCCTATTGCTTTTCCATAACCTCTTCTGTCTGAGTGTCCTTTCATTCCGCCATTTTTATTGAAAATAATTGCATCAACACTTGCATAATCTCTGAAATCATTTATTTTATAACCACGCTTTATAAGTTTTGCTCTGACGTCTTCACTGAGCATATTTTTTTCCGCTTGAATTTCATCGGGATACCACTGATGATGAAATCTCGGTTTATCTATCGCATCTTTCAAATCCATTTGAAAGTCTATAACATTTATAATATTCATTAAAACCGCAGTAATAATTCTACCGCCACCGGGTGAACCTGAGATTAAAAATGGTTTACCATCTTTTAAGATTATCGTCGGTGTCATTGAACTTAACATTCTTTTTCCCGGTTCTATTGAATTTGCTTCATTTCCTAAAAGGCCGAACATATTCGGTACACCGGGTTTTGATACAAAATCATCCATTTCATTATTCAAAAAAAATCCTGCTCCTTCAATCACAAGTTTGCTACCGAAGTTATCATTTATAGTCGTTGTTACAGATACACAATTTCCTTCTTTATCAGCAATTGAATAATGTGTTGTATTTTCTTTTTCAGATTTTATTACTCCGGGTTTAACATTGTCACTTTTGATTGCTGAAAAATTCTCATCTGAAAATATAATTTTATTATATCTCTCTTTTGCGTAATTTTTAGAAGTTAATACATCAATAGGAACTTTATAAAAATCCATATCAGCCATATATTCACTTCTGTCAGCATAAACTAATCTCATTGATTCCGTCATGCGAATTATACTTTCATAACTACCATAACCAAAACTTTTCAAGTCTTCATTTTCTAATATATTTAATAAATAAATTAAACTTATTCCGCCGCTGCTCGGAGGTCCCATTGAAATAACTTCATAATCCCTGTATGTTCCCGTTACACATTTTCTTTCTTTCGCTTCATAATTTTTTAAATCCTCATAACTTATAAGTCCTTTATACTGTTTCATTTCATTTACAATCAAATCAGCAGTATTTCCTTCGTAAAATCCATCTGAACCTTTTTCAGAAATTAACTTTAATGTATTAGCCAAATCTTTTTGAACTAACAAATCACCTTCCTTCCATTTACCTCCAAATATTTTCATAGTAGATGGAAATTGTGCGAACTGACTTTGAAATTCATTTAAAATGTTTGCAAGTCTCTTACTGATTTTAAAACCATTTTCTGCCAAATCAATTGCATAACTCAAGACTTCTGATCTATTCATTGTTCCATACTTTTCCAAAGCGAAAAGCATACCCGCAACCGAACCTGGTATTCCTCCCGCAAGATGTCCCGTTGTTGATAATCCGGAAATTACATTACCGTCAGCATCAAGATACATATCTCTATGTGCCAAAAGTGGTGCTTTTTCTCTGTAATCAATTGAAGTGTTAAAAAATTTCCCGTCCTTATTTTTTAAATGCATCACCATAAACCCCCCCCCGCCAATATTCCCCGCCTGTGGATATACAACCGCAAGTGCAAATCCAACAGCGACCGAAGCGTCAACCGCATTACCACCTTTTTTTAATACTTCAATTCCCACTTGTGATGTAAGTTCATCTGCACTTGTCACAACTCCGTTGTAAAAATAATCATCAGTGTTACTGCAAAATGAATTATTAAAAAATAAAATAAAAACTAAGAGTTGAACTGAAAGGAATTTATGAATATTTATAGATTTAATTTTTTTCATTTATAATTTTTTACATATTCCAATCTCTGTTATATCTGAAATCAATATTAACAGTTCTGTTTGATACTTTTGCGATTACGGGAGGAACTCTTTTGAACTGATTTCTGATAATCATAGAATTAACTGTTTTCATAAATTGCTCGTCAAAGCCAAGTTTTTTTATTTCATCATCACTTCGTCTTTCATCAATTTTCAAATATAAATATTTATCAACATTTTCATAAGTAAATCCCATTTCTGCTTCATCAGTTTGCCCTTCCCAGAGATCTGCCGAAGGTTTTTTATTAATAATTGATTGAGGGATTTTCAAATGTTTCGCAAGTTCAATTAATTGAGTTTTGTATAAATCTCCGACAGGATTTATCGCCGATGCTGAATCTCCATATAGAGTTGAATATCCGAGAAGAATTTCAGTTTTATTACCTGTCCCGATAACAAGTGCATTTTCTTCCGCTGACTGATCATATAAAACAATCATTCTGCTTCTTGCCATAACATTTCCTTTTCTCACATTCGAAATTCCTGCTCCGTTTATTTCGTCAAGATAACCATCAACCATTTTTGAAATGCTTATGACTTTATGCCGGACACCTAAATCATTTACACAAAGTATCGCATCATCAAGACTATTTTGACTGCTGGTTTTATATGGCATAAGACAACATAAAACATTTTCCTTTCCGAGTGCTTTAACCGTCAGATAAGTTGAAACAGCTGAATCTATTCCACCGGATAAACCAATGACACCTTTTTTCAACCCTGTTTTATGAACTTCATTTTTAATAAAGTTAACTAATAATTCTTCTAATATGTGATTATTATATTTCATAATTCAAATTTCTAAATTATAATATTATAAATAAAGTATAATAA
>DOWN01000348.1 GCA_003519545.1 Bacteroidota bacterium | reverse complement strand
CTTAGTAAGTCAATATTTTTAAATTAAATTATATTTTAACATATCCGCTACCGGCTCATCAAATGAACAAGAACCGAATGAGTGCATTACATCTTCTCTTCCGTATTTTATCCAGTCCATATCTACTTCGTATCCGTTCCACTCAAGCATATCGTCACTAAAAATAAAATCTTCGGGATTTTCATCTTCGAGAATTCTAATTAAAACATCGCCTTCCACTCCGTGTCTGTTTCCAATTATTGCTGCTGTGAATAGATTAATAAAACCGTGCATTTTTCCGTGAACGTCTTCATTATAATGTCTGAATGGATGATGTAATCCTTGAGTTGCTTTGATTGGTAAAGATCTGTCGAGACAATTTAATAAAACAACGGCAAGTTGTCTGCAAGATGGAATATCAATTGCCGTTAATCCCGCAAGACGGATTTTATAACCGATATTTTTTCCTTCATCTTTGAAATTTGAAAGAATATATGTTACTAAATCAATACTTGTATCCCAGTCTGCTTTGTTAACACCTTCAAAATAAATTTTGACATCTTTCCCGACTTTTTCTTCAATTTCTGAAATAGTGAAGCCGACGATTTCCGTTATCTGTGTTTCATCTTTAGATAAAATTAACTGATCCGGAAGTCTCACTTCATATACATCAGCATAAACATTTGATTTAAATCTTGAACGGAATGCTTTGAGGTTATTAATGTCATTTAAAAATTCATTTCTGTAATCTTTAATAGACTCGCCACCTTTACCAAGTACGGCAATTCTCAAAGGATAATTTGTATCTTCAAATTGTAACCTGATTATATCGGCTAATTGGAGCAGATTGTTTGCAGGGCAAATAAAACGTGAAAGCAACCAGCTATACTGATCCCCTGCGTATTTCACGTAATTTGCAAAAGCTTCTAACAGAGGCAATTTTGCAGGAGGAAACATTCCCGCATAATCAAGAAATTTTTCAACTACCGCAACAAGAGACCTCGTGTTGGTTGTATTTTGATTGGCTGTAACCAACATTGATAAACCCCCTCATTTACGAACATTCCAATATAATAAAATTATTAAATTATTACAAAGAATTATTTTATCAATTGAATGAAATAATTCTAAATCGCCATCCTTTTCACATTAATATATATTTTCACCTCGAATTAAAACTCGAATCAATAAAAACCCTAACCACAAATTAACACTCGAATAAATAAAAACCAAAACCACGATTTAACACTCGAATAAATAAAAACAAAAACCATAAATTATCACGAATTAATCGAATAACACAAATCAATACGGAAAACCTTTACAAAAAAGTCCACCTCCTCTCCCGCAGGAGTCTCCTGCAAGGGACTCCTGCGTAATAGAAATGTCATCCTGAAGGAGTGTAATGGCTGAATAATCTCAGAGTTAACTTTGTCATTGCGGACTAGATCCGCAATCTAAACCCCCAAAAACAAATGATTTTCCTCTCCCTCAGGAGTCTCCTGCAAGGGACTCCTGCGAAACACATTTAATAATAACACACCTGTCATCCTGAAGGAGTGTAACGGCTGAATAATCTCCTTAATAGTTAACCACCAAATCATTGCCCCGATTCATTGGGAACAACCCCATGTCATCGCGGGCTTAGCCTGTCCCGATTACTCCACCTTTTCATTCTGAGAGAGCGAAGCGACCAGCCTGTCCCCGATTCATCGGGAAAGAATCTTAAACATTAAAGATACCCAATACAAAAAAGTCCCCCTTTGGAGGGGGATTTAGGGGGAGGATTGCATTACCAACAATTACACAAATCTTCACAAATAACCTCCATCCTCTCCCGCAGGAGTCTCCTGAAAGGGACTCCTGAGTAATTTGAAAGTAGCTTTAAGGAATATAATAATCTTCTATATTTAGAATCTGGTAAGTGGATTGCTATATTTTTTAGTAATAACCTACCAATTTCTATTAATTTTTTGAATATTTATTGATACATAGAAATAGAGGATTGAATTTACTATTTTTGTAAAATATTCAGAAAGTTGCTCGAGTGGTTGAAGAGGCACGCCTGGAACGCGTGTAAGGTGTCAAAGCCTTCGAGGGTTCGAATCCCTCACTTTCTGCGAATAGACTGCCTTTCGTTGCCGAGAGGGGAAATCAAATGATTTACCACGAAAAAAAGACTCACCACGAATTTTAACAAATTGGACGAATTTCACGAATTTTTTAATAACGGTGTGTTCAAGATTGCGGGTTCCCGATACATCAGGATAAACTAAGCCCGCAATGACAAATTGGTATTAAGGAATCAACACGAAAAAGAAAGACTCAACACGCAAAAGAAAGACTCACCACGAAAAGAAAGATTCACCACGAATTCTTACGAATTTGACGAATTACACGAATTTTTTAGAAGATGGTTTTATGGAGATTGCGGATCAAGTAAGCAATGAAAAATTGTTTTTGAAGATTCAACACGAATCCCTCCAAGTCGGGACGGGTTCTCACGAATTACACGAATTACACGAATTTTTTAAAAACAGTTTTTTTAAGGTTGAGATTATTTCGCAAGAGTCCCTTGCAGGAGACTCCTGTGGGAGTGGAAGACTCAACACGAAAAAGAAAGACTCACCACGAAAAGAAAGACTCACCACGAATTTTCACAAATTGGACGAATTACACGAATTTTTAGATGATAGTTTTATGGAGATTACGGATCAAGCCCGCAATAACAAGTTGGCTTTAAGGATTCACCACTAAAAAGAATGGTTTCGCTTGAATTGTTTTAATTTGTGTTAATTCGTGTAATTCGTGGTGAAGTGAATTTGCTTTAGCCCGCAAAGACATCCTTTTCTCAAAAATAAAATGACTTTTTAATAGAACCATATCGGGTTATTTTTTGTATAATGAAGAAAGTAATAATAATAATATTAAGCGTTATGATAGTTGCAATTTTATTTTATGTGTTCACAATTTATTTTCCATTTCAAAAAGATCCACAGAAAATAATTCAAGATAAACCGGATTCAAAAGAGATTATTTCGGATGTAAAATTTAAAACTGAAACTCTTGCAGAGGGTTTGGAAAGTCCATGGGCAATTAGAGAATTACCTGACGGAAGAATTTTAATTTTAGAAAGACCGGGCAAAATAAAAATTTTTGACAACGGAAAAATCACAAGTGAATTATCCGGTGTTCCGGAAACTGAATACAGGAGCGGCTCTCAAGGTGGATTGCTCGATATTGAACTGCATCCCGATTTCAAAAATAATGGATTGCTTTATTTATCATACGTGATAAAAGATGGTGGAAATGAAATGACGAGAGTTTCGAGATTTAAACTTAATGGGGATAAATTAATTTTTGATAAAATTATTTTTCCCGGATTTCCCGGAAGTAAAAAAGCGAAACATTTTGGGAACAGGATCAGATTTGGAACTGATGGAAAGTTATATATTACATTAGGAGAAAGAGGCGAAGGTGAGCGGGCACAAAATTTATTGGATTTGAACGGGAAGACATTACGATTAAACGAAGACGGGACAATACCTGAAGATAATCCTTTCTACGGCAGGGCAGATGCGTTGTGGGAAATTTTTTCATACGGAAACAGAAATTCACAAGGTATGGCAATTCAGCCGGGAACAGGATTGGTCTTTCAGACTGAACACGGACCTTCAGGTGGAGATGGTCCGGGTGGAGGTGATGAAGTGAACATAATTGAATCAGGAAAAAATTACGGATGGAATGTGATAAGTCATAAGGAATCAAAAGCAGGGATGGTGTCACCACTTCTCGAATATACACCTGCGATTGCTCCATCAGGAATGATGTTTTACACAGGTGATAAATTTCCGCAATGGAAAGGAAATTTATTTTTCACAAATTTAGTCGGACGATGTTTGATAAGAGTTGAACTTGACGGGCGGAATGTGAAAGGAGAAGAAGTTTTGCTGAAACGTGAGTTTGGAAGATTACGAGATGTTATGACGGGAAGTGATGGTTATATATATTTTATAACATCAGATACAGATGAATATGGACCCGGAAGAGACAAGGGCGATAGATTGGTAAGGATTGTCCCGGAGTGATGAAGTGATTAAAGTATGCGAGGGATTTTGATTAGTTTTGTTTTTTGGGGAGAGAGAAGTTTTTGATATTTGAAAATAAAACTGAATAGTAAATTTAATTGGAGAGGTGGCAGAGTGGTTGAATGCGTCGGTCTCGAAAACCGGTATAGGGGAAACTCTATCGAGGGTTCGAATCCCTCCCTCTCCGCTGAA
>DOWN01000245.1 GCA_003519545.1 Bacteroidota bacterium | reverse complement strand
GGTATATATTGCAGGTTTGATTTTAAAATCAATCGCGAAAAATCCATTCAAAATTTATAAAGATTTAAAAATTGTTTCTGAATATAGAAAAAATCACGAAAAATTAAGACTATCTCCTGAAACTATAAAAAAATTTGATAAGCAGGTTTCTTTGACTGCTGAAAAATTTAATATGGATAAAGATAAAGCATTCGAAACTATCTATGATTGGATTCATATTAAACCCCTGCCTTACATTAAGAAAACTAAAAGAAAAGATTTAAATGAATTAATTGATTGGTTAAAAGAAAAAAAAATTAAAACAGGATTGTTATCTGATTATCCTTGTGAAATGAAAGCGGAAATTCTTGAAATAAAAGATAAAGTTGACTTGATTAAAGCATCTACTGATGATGATATTGATGTATTTAAACCTGAAACTAAAGGCTTTCTAAGAATGGCTGAATTATTAAATGTTAAACCGCAGGAAATGCTTTATGTCGGTGACAGGTATAAAATTGATATTTTAGGAGCGATTAATGCAAATGTAATTCCGGTTTTGATTAATAAAAAGAAATACAAAGATATTCACAACATAAATTCTCTTTCGGAAATTAAACAAATTATTGAAAGCATTAATGGATAAATTAAGTTGCAAAATATGTAAGTCTGAGAAAGTAATTCCGTATATTAATCAGTCAAATTCAGTTAATATCAATTCTAATGATGTTAGAATTACTGATGACAGGTATGGAAAAACTTTGCCTCTTTATAAATGTGAAAATTGTACTTTCATATTTGCTTATCCTTTGCCTGAAAATATTATTGAGTTATATGAGAATTTAGAAGATGAAAACTATATCTCTACTTTGAAACCAAGAAGCAAAGAAATGAGAGATATTTTAAAAGAAGCATTAAAAGTTAAACCTGATGCAAAATCTATTCTTGATGTTGGTGCCGGTATTGGTTTAATGGTGAATGAATCAAAAAAAGCAGGGCTAAATGCCGTAGGCATTGAACCAAGCAAGTGGTTGGTTAGTCAGGCAAAAAATGTATTTAATCTTGATATTATTGAAGGTATTATTCCGGATGACAAATTGAAAAATGAAAAATTTGATATTATCTTTGCTGTTGATGTTATAGAGCATCTCGAAGAACCTATTAAATTTTTAATTGACCTGAAAACTATGTTGAATGAAAATGGGATTATGGTTATTGCTACTCCTGATTGTGATTCTTTTATAGCAAAAAAAATGAAAGAAAAATGGTGGCACTTTAGATTGGCTCATATAGGTTATTTTAACCGAAATTCTATGACTAAAGCAATTCAACAAGCAAGTTTAAATCTTATTAAATTTACAAAACAGGTTTGGTATTTACCTTTTGGATATTTATATCAAAGACTTTCAAGTTATTTGCCGATTGGATTTTTTTATCCTGTAATAAAAAAAATGAAAAATCTTGATGATTTACCTGTTCGATTAAAATTAGGTGACTCTATGATTGCTTTTATAAATAAAAAATAAAATTGACTAATTTAAAACATTATATTGATATCGCAAGACCTGACCATTGGTTTAAAAATGTATTTATGGTGCCGGGTATTCTTGTTGCTTCCATTTTTACTAAAGTTAATTATTCTACGGATTTTTTCATTACACTTATACTCGGTGTGTTTTCTGTGTGTATAATTGCTTCCGCTAATTATACAATTAATGAAATTTTAGATGCTCCTTTTGATAAAGAACATCCGATTAAAAAACTGAGACCTGTCCCATCAGGAAAGATAAATCTTAAATTAGGCTATTTACAATATGTTATATTAATTATAATAGGTTTAGGATTATCTTATTTTATAAATATCCCGTTCTTTCTTACAAATTTGTTCTTACTTATAATGGGTTTTTTCTATAACGTAAAACCATTTAGAACTAAAGATATAGTTTATCTTGATGTTATCTCCGAATCTGTAAATAATTCAATTAGATTTTTACTCGGATGGTTTTTGGTTACAACTGAATTTATTCCACCGCTTTCTATTATAATTGCTTATTGGATGATAGGTGCTTTTTTTATGGCTGCTAAAAGACTTGGTGAAATTAGATTTATAAATAATCAGTCAACTGTTAAAAATTATAGAAAATCTTTAAGCAGATATACCGAAGAGAGATTGATTACAAGTATAATATTTTATGCGTCACTTTTTTCTTTTTCATCTGCTGTTTTTCTAATCAGGTATAAATTTGAATTAATTCTCCTTGCCCCTTTCCTTTCTCTCTTAGTTGCTGTTTATATGAAAATAAGTTTTTTACCCGATTCTCCTGTTCAATATCCTGAAAAACTTTATAAACAAAAAACTTTAGTTATAATTTGTTTAATAATTTTTATTCTTTTTGTTTTACTACTTTACGTTAAAATTCCGGTCTTATCACAAATTTTTGAACCGGAAATAATGTTTAAATAAAACATTATGAAAATCCTTATCAATGCTCTTTCGGGAAATGGTGACGCTTTAATGTTTTCTTCTGTTATTCCCATTCTGAAAAATAATCTCTCCGACGGTAATAATGTCATTATTGATATGCTCGTGATGTTCAAATCCGTTAAGGAAATGTATCATAATAATCCTTACCTCAATCATATTTATCATATCGATTTTTTAAAACAATCAAAACTGAAATCCATTTCTGAAGTTTTATCTTTAAGAAAAAATAATTATGATATTACAATTAATGTTTATCCTTCTAACAGGGCTGAATATAATATCCTGAATTTTCTATTAGGTGCAGATAAAAGACTCGCTCATAATTACATCCATTCTAATATTTTCAGATTTGAATTTTTAAATAATTTTACCGTTAACGAAAAAAAAGATGTTCATAATGTTTTACAGAATTATGAACTTGTAAAAAAAATTCTGGCAAATTCTGAAAACTCTCCTGGTGCACTTGAAATTTTCTTGTCTGATAAAGATAAGAATAATGCAGTTGAATGGTTCAACTCTGTAAATCCTTTTAATAAACTCAATATTGGATTTCACGCTGGTTCTTCAACTATGAAAAATCATATTCATAAAAGATGGAGTAAAGAAAAATTTGCTGAACTTGGAAATTTATTAATGGAAAAACATAATGCAAATATCCTGCTCTTCGGAAATGAATTTGATCTGAATAATGAAATAAATTCTCTTATGGGAAATAAAGGTATTATTGCTTCAACTTCCAACTATATGGACTCTCTGGCGAGACTTTCTATGTGTAACTATTTCTTTTCGAATGATACCGCATTCTTACATTCCGCCGCAGCATTTAAAGTTCCCACTGTTGCCATCTTTGGCTATACAAATGCTGATGAATTATTTCCTTGGCAAAATAAACATAAAATTGTAAGACTTGACTTGCCTTGCTCTCCATGTTTCTATAATTCTCCTAAATCGGTTCATTGTATTTATTCCGGCTCAAATGATGAATATAAATGTATGAAGAATATTAGTGTTGCTGAAGTATATAATGCTTTCCTCGAACTATTCGGTAATTAATTCAGAAAATCCCAAACGATCGTAAATCTTGAAACCAGATTTAATAATCCACCTCTGTCATCATAAGGGTATAAATATGTATCGTAATTAAATCGGTTAAATAAATTAGCCAATGTAAAACTTACATTCGCACTTCCTATCCTCGCCCCAACATAAAAGTCCAGATTTATAACATCATTTTTTATTGTATTTGCTGTTTTATAGTTATATAATGACGTTATTCCCTTATAATATTTCACCAAAAATCCTGTTCTTAAATCAAGTTTATCTTTGAATAATTTATTCCCGTAATAAATATTTCCGTTTAATATATTTAAATTTTCCTTATCAGGATAAAAATCATTTGTAATATCAAAATAAATATTACTTATATGATATTTCAGTTTCACAGAAAATGATTTATTAAAAATATTTTCATACACCGGAATATTCGAATTATATTCTAAATTATTAATGATTCCGTTACTTAAATATTGAATTTTGAAATACAAATCATAATAATTTATTCCAACTCCAATTAACCCGTTAATATTTGATTTAATCGAATTATCACTGTTCTTTTCTCCTACATAATTGACCCCTGAGTAAAACTTTAATCTGAATATTTCATCTTTATATGCTGTATAATCAACTTCTATTCCGGGAATTAATTTATGTGTCCAACCACTGGTTGGAGAATTAAAAGTATTTTGAACATCATTCGATTTTAAATTTAAATAACCTGCTAATAATAATTTATTATTACTTAACTCAAATCTTGAAAATATATTTAAATAATTAAAACTATTTGTCTGATTTTCAATTCGCTCTATTGATGAATAAAATTCTAAATATGAACTATTGAATGCCTGAAAAGGAATATTGATTATTTGATTTAAAATTAAATTGTATGAGTTTGAATAAGCAGGGGAGTGCTCTCTAATCTGTGGATTATAAAAATCTTGCCCGTATCTCTGAAAACTGAATAAAATCTTTGAAAGATTATTTTTGTTTTTAAAGGGTTTGAAGTATAATCCTGTATTTATAGTTAAATGATTTAAATAATTTTTTAATGTATCATTTACAACGGTTTGTGATGAGTCATTTATTAATCCGCCAAAATCTCCTCTGTCTATTGTCGCAAAATTAAAATTACTTTTAATATTAAAATCTGAATTTATAAAATAATTAACTCTAAATCTCCCTGCCCACTTTGAAAATCTGGAATTTGTATATCTTCCGTCAGATGAAGAGTTTGTAACTCCAAACTGATAGTTTAATCTTTCAGATAATGATTGTGAAAAATATACATCTGCGGCTAATGCTCCAAACCTGTCCTGAGTATATCGTAATTGTGAAAAAGGTTCGTTTTGAATTACATCTTTTGTTACTATATTCACTACAGCACCTTCATTTATATAATCTGAATATAACATTGAACTGATTATACTCATTTCCTGAACTTTATCAACTTCATTTATAGATATTAACTCCGTATCAAATGAATTTATTTTAAACCCATCTTTATAATATCTTAATGAATTAAAGTCGTCAAAAATGACAATATTATTTTGCCCGTTTCCTTTATTATAAACTCGGTAATTATTTCTCGTCTGAAAAATCTCCGGAAGACTTCTTCTGTCACTCCAGATATATTCTTCATAACTGAATCCTTCATATACTCCGTTAATATTTACTGAATTTTTTATTGTGAATTTATCGGCAGAGTTTGATAACACGGAATCAACTTTTGTCGAATCCTGAGAGTATCCGTTAACTGAAAAGATTAATACAAAAAAAAATGCGAAGCATCTCATCTTCGCATAATCGTAAAAATGCTTTATTAATTCTATATAAAAAATATTATTGCTTGGTATCTATCTCCTCTATGTCTTTTCTGTGCTTGATAATTTTTGCATCCGTTAAAAAATAAACATCTTCTGCTATATTTGTAGCGTGGTCTGATAATCTCTCTATATTTCTTAATAACGTAATGGCATGCGAACAAGGTCTTATCAATGTTTTATCGTTTTCCATAATGTTGATTAATAAATCAAATATCTGATGATCCATATCATCAACTTTATTATCAAGTTTTATTATCTCAAGTGCGAGTTCAGGATCATTATTCACAAATGAATCTATACTGCTTTTCACAATAGTCTGAACAAGTGTTGACATATCATCAATCTTTACCTTTTTTAATAAATCAATATTGTTCATCAATGGCTCAATTCTCTCTGCTATATTCACAGCAATATCACCCATTCTTTCTAAATCATTATTGATTTTCAATGCCGACATTATCAATCTTAAATCTACTGCAACCGGCTGGGTTAATGCAAATATCCTTTGACAATGTTTATCAATTTTAACATCAAACTTATCCACTTTATCATCCCGCTCTTTCACTAAATTTGCAAGTTCAAGATTCGCTTCAAACAATCCTCTGAATGCAAATTCTATTTGCTCTTCTACAAGACTGCTCATTTTAATTATCCTTGTTCTGAGTTGATCAAGTTCTTCTTCTAAATAATTATACATAATTTTAAAATTTTAAATTAACCGAATTTACCCGTGATGTAATTTTGTGTTCTTTCATCTTTCGGGTCTGTAAATATTTTTCTTGTCGTATCAAATTCTATAAGTTCACCGTTTAGAAAAAATCCTGTAAAGTCGCTGACTCTCGCTGCTTGCTGCATATTATGTGTTACAATAACTATACACAAGTTATTTTTTAATTCAAAAATTAACTCCTCAATCTTTGCAGTTGATATAGGGTCTAAAGCACTTGCAGGTTCATCCATAAGTAAAATCTCCGGATCAACTGCCAACGCTCTCGCTATACATACTCTCTGTTGCTGTCCGCCTGATAATCCGAGTGCTGATTCATTCAACCTGTCTTTTACTTCTTCCCAAATCGCTGCTTTTTTTAAACTTGATTCAACAATGTTATCCAAATCTTGTTTATTTTTAACTCCGTTTATCTTCGGGCCATAAGCAACGTTTTCATATATAGATTTCGGAAAAGGATTTGATTTCTGAAAAACCATTCCAACTTTTTTTCTCAGCGATACCACGTCAATATTTTTTCCGTATATGTTCACATCATCTATTGTAATCTCTCCTTCAATCTTAACTCCATCAATTAAATCATTCATCCTGTTTATAGTCCTCAGGTAAGTAGATTTTCCGCACCCTGATGGTCCTATCAATGCAGTTATCGCGTTCGACCTTATATCGGTATTAATTTTTCTTATAGCTTGATTTTTCCCGTAGAATAAATCAAACTCTTTTGTCCTGATTTTTATTTTATTACCGTTTATTGCCACTAATTTAATTCTCTTTTCATTTTAAATAATTTACAAATATAAGCATTATTTTTGATTAATTGTTAGTTAGAATATTAACTAATTATTAATCCGTCTTTCATTTTCACTATTCTGTCGCACTTACCCGCAAACTCTTCATTGTGTGTAACTATAACAAATGTTTGATTGAATTTATTCCGTAAATCAAAAATTAATTCTATTACTGAGTTTGCATTAGCAGTGTCTAAATTTCCCGTAGGTTCATCTGCAAGTATTATTTCCGGTGAATTAATCAATGCTCTTGCAATCGCTACTCTTTGTGCTTCTCCTCCTGAAATTTCTGATGGTTTATGCTCCTCACGGTTTTTAACACCTACTATTTCCAGTAGTTCCATTGCTCTCTCTTTCTTGTCTTCTCCGTCTATCATCGCAGGTATTAGTATATTTTCAAGTGCAGTAAATTCCGGTAGCAAATGGTGAAACTGAAATATGAATCCGATTTTTTTATTTCTGAATGATGCTAAATCTTTTTCATTATATTTAGTTATATCCTGATCTCCGTAAATTATGTTCCCGTTATCTGGTCTGTCAAGTGTCCCGAGAATATGCAACAATGTGCTTTTACCTGCTCCTGATTGCCCTACAATCGCTATCACTTCACCTTTTTTAATTTCAAGATTAATTCCTTTTAATACAGTAAGTGAATTCTGTTTGTCAATCTTGTAACTTTTTTTAACATCTTTTATATTTAATATGCTTGTCATTTTTAGTTTTTATTTACTCCCATCTGATTGCTGATACCGGATCTTCTTTTGCCGCTTTCTTCGCAGGATATAATGAAGCGAGATAACATAATAACATCGCAGCCATCGGTACTATTACCAAATCCATCCATCTTATCTCAACAGGTAATGCATCTATGCTATACATTCTCGTATCAAGTTTATAAAATCCATAATATTTTTGTAGAAGTATTACACTCACTCCTATAATAAATCCTGATGCCATTCCTAAAAACCCGACTGAAATTCCTTCAAATAAAAAAATTCTTTTTATTGTTCTTTCATCCGAACCAATCGCTTTTAATATTCCAATGTCCCGTTTCTTTTCTATCACTGTCATTGTCAGTGAAGCAAGTATATTAAAGCACGCTACAATTATTATCAAACTTAAAATTATAAACGCCACCCATCTCTCAATTTTCATTATTGAATAATAATCTGAATTTAAATCAAACCAAGTGGATACTTTATATTTATCACCTAATATCTGAGATAACTTTTCTTTTTCCTGTTCTGAATCATTTATATCTGCAAACCTGATTTCTATCCCGTTAAAATTATTTTCAAGTTCAAAGAGTTCTTGTGAATTTTTATCTGAAATAAAAGCATACTTAGAATCAAATTCCTGATTATCCGCTTCATAAATTCCCGTTACCACAAACTTCATTAGTTTCGGCTCTACAAACTGTGTTAATGATTTTTCCATTCCCGATGGACTTAATATCGTAACCGTATCACCAAGCAAACTCCTCATTTCACCCGCTAAAATTCTTCCAAGAACAATACCTCCCGTAATTCCATCATTCCTCAAATCCAGCGAACCTAATCTGATAACATCATTCAACCCTGAAACTTTTCCGATTGTCTTCTCATCAACTCCTTTTACAATTATCGCTTTGTTCAGTCTGTCAGTTGAAATTAATCCTTTGTTTAAAGTATATCCTGAAAAATTCTGAACTCCGCCCGACTTTAATTTATTCTCAACATCACTTTTATTTTCAAGTGTTTGCCCGTCTGCTGATTCTATTCTTATGTGAGGATTAAATCCGATTAATATGGAAGATACCCTTGTATTAAAACCGTTAAAAACTGATAATACAATTATCAAAGCGGCAACTCCGGTCGCAACTCCAATTATAGATATAATTGAAATGATTGTGATGAAGTTAACTTTTTTCTTTGCAAATAAATAACGGCGTGCTATAAAAAACTCTACTGACAATAATTAATATTTTTTTTATTCATCAAATATGATAACTGATTCTTTATACTGCCTTACTTTGTTATCATCTATTTTTTTATAAAGATATTTACTCAACTCTTTGCTCTTGGTCTCAAGATTTCCGACTGTCTTTAAATTTTTAATTGGATATTTTACATGAAGCACTCTGTTCTTAAGTATGTGTCTGCTTATTCCTGTCGGAATTTTCAGTTTTTTTCTTGCAATATTTACTACATGATCTTTTTTGAAATCAGGAAAGTCTATCAATATTCCTTTTTTTCTTGAATATTTTTTTAACTCTTCAATTTTTATGTCACTCTCCGAACGGTCAAATATATATTTACCTGTGTATAATTTTGTAATGTCAAACAACCCTTTTAAAATTTTTTCAAAATTATTTTCAAATGTAATTATAAAGTGTTTATTGTTTTCTATATCCGATATCAAAATTTTATTGATACCACTATTAGCAATCTTTCTTCCATTTTTGAAATTCGTTTCTGTAATTTTATATTTTTTCTTTTTGGCAAGATTTAAAATCGCATCCACTTCAAGATCATAAACAAAATGATTCCAACTGTAAAGTTTTATTTCTTTATCTTTGTAATCAATTATCTGTGCCAAAACTAACTTACAACCTATTTCTTTTAATGAACTGAATCTGTTCGCTCCGTCTATTAAAATATAATCATTTTCATATTTACCAATTATGACGGGATTCATTAAATATTTATCATGCGAAATTCTCTGAAATATATTTCGTAATCGTTTATTCTCTGTATCTTCGTGAAGTTTTACATCTGAAATTTTTAATAATCTTAAATCAAAATAATTTTCGGTGAAATTTATCATTTAGTTTTCTCTTTTATAAATTCTATGGTTCCGCTTTTATCTAATTTACACGTAACGCTGTCTCCGGGCAATATCTCTGCCGATAATATCTTTTCAGATAATTTATTTGTTAGATATTTTTGTATAACTCTCTTCAATGGTCTCGCACCAAACTGTATGTCATATCCGAGTTGACCTAACCAGTCTTTAACATCATTTTCAATTTTGAGTTTTATCTGATTGTGTTCAAGTTTTCTAATTGTCTGGTTTAATTGTAAATCTACTATCAGTCTGATTTCATCTTTTGTTAACGGCTTGAATAATATAATCTCATCTATCCTGTTTAAAAATTCAGGTCTTATTGTCGCTTTCAGCATATCAAGTAACTGAACTCGCAATCCGCCCATTATATCGTCTCTGTTCTTATCGTTAATTTTCTCAAGTTGCTGCTGTATTAAATGTGCTCCTAAGTTTGAAGTCATTATGATTATCGTATTCTTAAAGTTAACTGTCTTTCCTTTGGAATCCGTAAGTCTTCCTTCATCAAGCACTTGTAAAAGAATATTAAATACATCCGGATGTGCTTTCTCTATCTCGTCAAGCAATACTACGCAATAAGGTTTTCTTCTGACTGCCTCAGTTAATTGACCTCCTTCTTCATAACCCACATATCCAGGAGGAGCACCTATAAGTCTTGATACTGCGAACTTTTCCATATACTCCGACATATCAATTCTTACAATCGCTTTCTCATCATCAAATAAAAACTCCGCAAGTGCTCTCGCAAGTTCTGTTTTTCCCGTTCCTGTTGTGCCGAGAAAAATAAATGAACCTATTGGTCTGTTCTCATCCTGCAACCCCGCTCTTGATCTTCTTATAGCATTTGAAACCGCAACTACAGCATCTTCCTGTCCGACTAATCTCTGTGCGAGATTTTCTTCCATCTTTAGTAATTTCTGTCTTTCCCCTTCAAGCATCTTCGTTACCGGAATACCAGTCCATCTTGAAACTATCTCTGCAATATCTTCTGCATCAACTTCTTCTTTCAGCATCTTTTTTTCTTTCTGAACTTTTGCCAACTCTTCAGATTTCGAATCAATTTTTTTATCAAGTTCCGGAATTTTTCCGTAATTTATCTCTGCAACTTTTGCTAAATCTCCCTCTCTGTTATATCTGTCCGCTTCCGCTTTCAGATTTTCAATCTCTTCCTTCGACGCTCTGATTGTCTTAATTAAATCTTTTTCAAGATTCCAGTGTGCTATCAATGCATCTTTCTGACTTCTTAAATCGGCAAGTTCCTTTTCTATTTCGTCAAGTCTTATCTTTGTCGGATTGATGTTTTCTTTAGACTTTGCCATATTATTATATAAATTTTATATTTTTATTTTGTAAGCCTGTTATAAACTCTGAAGCAGTTATTCTTTTTCTGCCTTCTTTTTGTAATTCTATTATTTTTAATTTTTTACCATTAGTGTTAACATATAACTCATTATCAATAATTTCAACTTCTCCTGCATCTTTTTCACTTTGTATTTCTGTTAATTCTGTTTTATAAATTTTTAATATCTTTTCCTGAAATGTTGTAAATGCACATGGGACAGGTGATAACCCTCTTATCTTATTATAAATATTAACTTCACTGTCATTCCAGTTTATCCTGCAATCGCTTTTAAAAATTTTTGGTGCAGGACTTGCTTCAGCATCATTCTGTTTTTTTAATTCTAATTTACCGCTTTCTATCTTTTTAACAGTCTCCAGTACAAGTTCAGCACCTATAATCTTTAATTCGTTATACAACTCTCCGAAATCTTTATCTCCTATTTCAACTTTTCTTTGTGCTATTATCTCTCCGGTATCAACTGTCTTGTTCAGAAAAAAAGTTGTTACTCCGGTTTCTTTTTCTCCGTTTATGATTGCATAATTTATCGGTGCCGCACCTCTGTATTTTGGCAGAAGTGATGCATGTAAATTAAATGCCCCTTTACTTGGAATGTTATAAATCTTTTCCGGTAAAATTCTGAATGCAACAACAATTATCAAATCAAGATTTAAATCTAAAATATCTTTCCTGAAATTATCATCTCTAAGATTCTCAGGTTGTAAAATTTTAAAATTATGTGTAAGTGCATATTCTTTTACAGCTGAATATCCCGGCTTAAGTCCTCTGCCTTTTGGTTTATCTGGTGCTGTTACTACACAGCATACTTCATAATTATTCCTATTTAATATATCGAGAGAGGGAACTGCAAAGTCCGGTGTTCCCATAAAAACAATTTTCAACGAATCTTTTCCTCATTTATTAAAAGTTTATATCCTGTTTCAATTAATCCTTTTTTTATATCTCTCAAATCACGTTTAATTCTTTTCTTCTCGTCTTCATCTATCAAATCTGTAAATAATTTACCATTTAAATGATCTATCTCATGCTGCAAAACTCTCCCTAATAATTTATCCGCTTCCAAATTCACTTCATTCATATCAAGATCGTAATATGTAACGTAAATTTTTTCTGCTCTAGGGATATTTAATTTTATACCGGGAATTGATAAGCACCCTTCTTCCGCATGCCATAAACCGTGTGACTCTTCAATGACGGGATTTATTATTACAAACGGTTTTATATGTGCATACTCATCATAGTGTGATACGTCTATAACGGCTATTGCTTTATCAATATCAACCTGTGGTGCCGCCAATCCTACTCCATCAGCTTTTTCCATTGTATAAAACATATTGCCGACTGTTTCGATAATATTCATATCAACATCTTTAACCGGAATAGTTTTTTTTCTTAAAATCTCCATTCCGTATGTTGTAATAGGTAGTTGTTTCATAATCATCATTAAAATTAACGATTTTAAAAGTTAACTGTAATTCAAAATTTATAACTTTAAAATACATTTTATTGAAGTTATTTTTAATTATGAATCCCAAAAACAGAATAAAATTACTCGAAACTTTTGAAAATTCATTTCCAAATAGAGATTATTTAATTATTCATAAAGCAAATGAATTTACATCTGTCTGTCCTAAAACAGGTCAGCCGGATTTTGGTGTTATCACAATTAAATATATCGCGAATAAAAAATGTGTTGAATTGAAATCATTGAAGTTTTATTTGCAGTCTTTCAGAAATGACGGTATCTTTTATGAAAACGTTATTAATACAATCTTGGATGAACTCGTTTCGGTTTTAAAACCAAGATGGATGGAAATTACAGGCGAATTCTCCGTGCGTGGTGGTCTCCAGTCTGTTATCGTAGCAACTTTTTCAGGCAGAAAAAGTTAAAAAGAAAAAATTCTAAATGAAAAAATTAATTATTCTTTTTTTTATATCCATTATCTATTGTCCCGGAATTATTGCTCAGGTTTTATTCCTTTCTTATGAAAAACTCGGCGTTATATATAAATATAATCTGAATACTAAATCCGAAGAAAAATTATTTGAAGGCTATCAGCAATCAATCTCTCCCGATGGAAATAATATAGCGTTCACTGATACTGATGAAAAAACAGGCGGAAGATTTATTTCAATTTATAATATTAACTCCAAAAAAATAACGAGATTAAAATCTGTACCCGGAGATAACTCCTATTTCCCTCGTTATTCTCCCGACGGAAAATATTTAACTTTCAATCACTGGACAGATAATGAATGGCAAATTGCAATAGCATCTGTTGATGATAAATCGTTTAAAATCTTAACTAAGAATAAAGTAAAAAATGTATCGGGCTTTTATTCTCCTACTTTTACATCTGATTCAAAAAGCATAATAACCCATGATATGTCAAATATTTTTGAATTCAGTCTTGATGGGGAAGTGATGAATATTTTTCCGATAGATAAAATTGATCCGGATAAAAAAGTTTTTATGAGTTCTGCTTCGACTGTTTGGTATGATAAAAATAATTTTGCTTTAATATTTGATTGTGAAACTGAAAATGAATTTGGCGGAACATATGAAAATCAAAATAGAATCTATAGATTCGATATCGCAAAAAATTCTTTATTAAAAGTTTCTCCTGATGAATACTCAGCAACTAACCCTGCTGTTTCTTTCGCAGACGGAAAAATTTTCTTTAACGCATTCACAAAAGATGATGTTGTAAAAAAAACTGACGGGGATATGGAGTATTTTGAAATAAGTTATTCAATTTATTCAACTGATATAAAAGGTGATAAATTTTCTTTTTTGTTAAAAAATGGAACTTCTCCAAGCGTAAATAAATAATCAATCAAAATAATTTTTAAATGGAATACAGAATAGAACACGACACAATGGGGGATGTGCAAGTCCCTGCTGAAAAATACTGGGGTGCTCAAACACAGCGATCTCTTCAGAATTTTGAAATTGGCGATAATAAAATGCCTAAAGAAATTATAAATGCTTTTGCAATTCTAAAATCTGCATGTGCTAAAGCAAATTTCAAGTGCGGAGTTTTGCCGGAAGAAAAAATGAATCTTATTATTAAAGCGGCTGATGAAATTTTAAATAATAATCTCAACGACCAGTTTCCTCTTGTGGTTTGGCAGACAGGTTCAGGCACTCAATCTAATATGAATGTAAATGAAGTAATCGCTAATAAAGGTCACGTATTAAATGGCGGAAAACTTTCCGACGATAAAAAAGTTTTACACCCTAATGATGATGTTAATAAATCTCAATCTTCCAATGATACTTTCCCGACCGCTATGCATATCGCGGCTTATAAAATTATTGAAGAACAATTAATACCTAAAATTGAAAAGTTAAGAAACACGCTCCACCAAAAGTCTAAAGATTTTATGAAAGTTGTTAAAATCGGAAGAACTCATTTGATGGACGCAACTCCTTTAACACTTGGGCAGGAATTTTCCGGTTATGTTTCTCAACTTGACCACGCTGTAAAAGCAATAAAAAATACTTTACCTCATCTTTCAGAACTTGCTATCGGAGGTTCTGCTGTGGGAACAGGAATCAATGTTCCTAAAGGATATCCGGAGTTAGTTGCTGAATTTGTTTCTGAAGCAACGGGATTACCATTTAGATCCGCTGAAAATAAATTTGAAGCACTTGCAGCAAATGATGCTATAGTTGAATCTCATGGTGCTTTAAAAACTCTTGCTGTAAGTCTAATGAAAATTGCTAATGAT
The DNA here is from genome assembly GCA_003519545.1 of Bacteroidota bacterium. Lineage (GTDB taxonomy): Bacteria > Bacteroidota > Ignavibacteria > Tepidaquicellales > Tepidaquicellaceae > UBA9002. The sequence continues at coordinate 1,886 of DOWN01000245.1, read as the reverse complement.
ATCAGACTTCTTGCCTCCGGCCCGCGAAGCGGAATAGGTGAAATTCTAATTCCTGAAAATGAACCCGGTTCATCCATTATGCCCGGTAAAGTGAACCCTACTCAATGCGAAGCAATGACTATGGTTTGTGCTCAGGTTGTCGGTAATGATGTAGCTATTAATGTAGGTGGTATGACAGGTCATTTTGAACTAAATGTATTTAAACCAATGATGATTTTTAATTTTTTAAATTCTGCAAGATTACTTGGTGATGCTGCTGAATCATTTAATAAAAACTGTGCAATTGGTATTGAACCTAACTATGATGTTATTAACCGTCACGTTGAAAATTCACTGATGCTTGTAACTGCTCTCAATCCTCATATCGGATATGAAAACGCTGCAAAAATTGCAAAGAAAGCCCATAAAGAAAATAAAACATTAAGAGAAGCCGCTATTGAACTTGGATTGCTTGATGATTCAAAATTTTCTGAAATAGTTGATCCTCAAAAAATGGTAGGAGATGTTTAAATTTTAACAATTAAAAATGAATAAGTTTATAAAATTAGAATTTGAAAAATTATCATCCGATGAAAGTTTAAAAAAATCAGAAGAATTTTATAAACTTATGAATAAGAGAAGAACAGTCAGAGAATTCTCTCCTGAAAAATTTGATATTAAAATTCTTGAAAATGCAATTAAAACTGCCGGTACAGCTCCTTCCGGTGCACATAAACAACCCTGGAAGTATGTAATCGTGGAATCTCCGGAAATAAAACACAAGATAAGAGTCGCAGCAGAAAAAGAAGAAAAAGAAAATTATGAATCACGTTTCCCTGAATCCTGGAAAAAAGATTTGGAACCCTTCGCAACTGACTGGCACAAAGAGTTTCTTGATATCGCACCTTATCTGATTGTTGTCTTCAAAGTGAATTATGAAAAATCAGATGGTGAATTGAAGAAACATTATTACGTAAATGAATCTATCGGAATTTCTGTCGGTATGCTTTTGACTGCTTTGCACTATTCAGGTTTAGTTACTCTCACCCACACTCCAAATCCAATGAAATTTCTTCAAACTATTTTGGAAAGACCGGAAAATGAAACACCTTATTTGCTTATACCTGTTGGTTATCCGGCTGAGAAAATTGAAGTTCCATTGCTAAAAAGAAAAGCTCTTGAAGAATATTATATAAAATTATAATAATTCGTTAACCGCTTTTTCAAACTCTTCGTATGTTTTTTTCCCAATCATTTGTTTTGCAAGTTTCCCGTCTTTTCCATATATGAAAGTTCCGGGAATTCCTCCATCCCAATCTTTACTGAAATATTCAATTAAATTTTCATCTTTCGCAAATTTATTGTAATAACTTACCCAATTTACTCCCTGACTTTCGAGATAAGGTTTTGATTGTGTTTCCAATGCATCACCAAAATCTAGTGTTATAAATATTACTTTTAATCCTTTGTCTTTGTAATCTCTGTATAATTTTACCAGTTCAGGAAACTCTTCTTTGCATGGCTGACACCAGTAAGCCCAAAGATTCACAAGCACCACATTATTTTTTGAATCTCCATAACTCATTCCGTCAATTTTCTTACTTCCGTATAAATTCGTCTGTATTACTGAATCAATATTATTCTCGGTTACAGGTAAAAATAAATTTGTGTTCTCTTCCGATTCTTTTTCAGATTGTGAAATTGTAGGACTCGTTGTCTCAAGTGGTTTATCCTGTGATGAACAGGATTTTCCCATAAATAAAAATATTATTAATATTGAAAATATTTTCATAATTATTGTTTTTATATAAAACATAATATCACGTATTTATGTTTCAAATTTAATTCAAAGAAATTATTTTTTATGAATTCACTTTAACTGATATATTGAACCACGCTTTATGCAA
>DOWN01000249.1 GCA_003519545.1 Bacteroidota bacterium | reverse complement strand
GTTTAAGATAGACTATTTGCTTTACTCGAAAAGTTCTCAAAAAGTCTATTTGGTAGAATTGAAAACTGATCAACGTTCATTAAGAGAGAAACAAGACTGGTATTTAGAAAGTGCTGCTAAAATTAAGGTTTCAGGACTCATAGACGGTTTATTGAAAATATATTCCGCAACGCAACAGAAAACCAAGTACGACAGATTACTTGAAAAACTCGAAAAAATTCATTGGATAGAAAGAAATGATAAAACGATTAAGAACCTGAATTGCAATATTGAACCAGAAGTGATTTATATTCAGCCTTTAAATCCTGAAAGCAAAAAGAATGTTTTATCATTTGACAATATAATTTCAGCATTTTCTGACATCGAAGAACCTTTGACAAAAAGATTTAAAGAATCTCTGGAAAAATGGCAGTCAGACACAAATAAGAAATAAAATTCAGTTGCTAACAGCACCTAGCCATAAAGCGGGGTTTTGTGGTCGTTGAAACTTTGGAAATCTATACATACATTTGTTTTAGCAGACAGTTGAACAGCAATCTATACCCGCACTATGGCTAGCTGCGGCACGTTGGGCACTATAATTCGAGAATGATACAAATTAAGAATATTGAAACTTTTCCAACTGAGATAAAGAGTGTTATCCTTTCAAGAAAAAATGAATTGATTGATGAACTTTTAAAGGAATCTGAATTCTTAGAATCAGAAGAAAAATATTGGACTTCTTATGAAACACCAATAAAAAATGAAGTAATAACAAACTTAAAGAAGATACTTATAAATAAATCATTCAGTTGCTTTCATTGTACCAAGATTATTAATAAGAGTGAAATTGCAGACAATGGACTATATCCTTTGAATATTAAGGATTTAGGAAAGAGAATTTTAAATAATATTTCGAATTATCTTACAGATGTTCAAATAAACATTTTTAATAATGCATTTAATAACTTTCAAGACGGAATATTAGGTTGTAGAGAAAATATGATTTGGTTTGTTTCAAATTATGAAATTACAAGAACTACTGGATGTGAATATTTTTATAATTATTATGGTGGAGAGGTGACACGGAGAATTCTTTATGATTATCAGAATGATTTTTACCCTATTTTGAAAAGAATAGGAATGCCAGCTACGGTTGAATGTTGTATAGAAACAAAAGAACTATTTCCTAACCATTTTGATAATTTAATTGTTCAAATTATTGACTCACTTTTGTCAGAAAATCAATATATTAATTGGGAATTTTATTTAAGTAAACACATTCCAGCGGACAAAATAATTAAAATATATGAAGAATAAATTACAGTGCCCAACAACAAGTAGGTTCAATGCCGCAGAAAGTTTTCTGCTATTCTGATAAAGAAATGCATTAGCGGCACTGAACCTACTTGCAACCGTTGTATGCCATTTTAAAAAAATCACATACTAATAAACAAAACAAAAAATTTATACAAATGAAATCAACAAAAAAAACTACTTATTTATTAATAGGTATCTTACTTGTTTCAGTAATATTTGTGTCTTGCAAATCTCAAAGTGAAACTTCAAAACAAACTTATGATACAACTAAGTATTACGATGAGAATGAAAGTTATTGGGCGCAGTTTTTACCAAATGTAAATCCAAGTCTTGATAAAGACATAGAAGTGGATGTAGCCGTTATAGGTGGTGGGTACACAGGATTATCCGCAGCTTATCATATCAAAAAATCTAACCCTTCACTTAAAGTGGCAATTTTTGAAGCCAAACGAGTTGGTAATGGTGCATCAGGACGAAATGGATCACTTGTATTAGCACAAACTTATAGCGAAGGTGGTTTTGTAATGGGCGACCATAAAAAATATCATAAAGAAATATACGATATTACAGTTGCCAGTATGAAACGCATAAAAGCCCTAGCAGAATCGACAGGAATTGACCCAGATTATGTACTAAACGGGCAATGTTTAGGAATTTTCAATCCGGATAATATAAAAAGCTCGAAGGAATATGTAGAAGCTGCTAAAGAATTGGGTATGCCCATTGAATATTGGGAAAAAGAAAAAGCCATTAATATGCTGGGTTCTCCCGGTTTAGTAGGAGCCGTGTACGACCCAAATGGTGGTACAGTTAATCCGGGCAAACTGGTAGCTGCATTAAAAAAATTAGCCGAAGATGTTGGAGTTGTCATTTACGAAAACAGTCCCGTTTGGGGTTATACCGAAGGTGAAACTATTACTTTACCGGTCGTAGTGAAAGATACAAAATATCAAGTAAAAGCAAAAAGCATTGTTATTGCTGCCAATGCTTATGCTTCAAAAACATTAGGATTTTTAGACAATGATATTGAACCTTCGCATACACAAGTATCCGTAACCGAACCTTTAACAGAGGAGCAATACCAAAAAGCAGGGTGGAAAAATCAAATTGCCTGGTACGACGACCAATATGCAGGCACAGATGCAGATGCAACTTTTCATATGGTAATGACGAGCGACCGCAGAATTGTTATTGGCGGCGGAAGTGTTGAATATAATGAAGATGATGGATTACTGTATCCGGGCGACCTGAAAAAAATTGAAGAGCAAATAGCGCATCGAATTGGTGAACTCTACCCTTCACTTAAAGGTATCAAAATTGAAAAAACTTGGGATGGAATTATCGCAGAAACTAAAAGTAAAAACGAAAGGATTGGTGTAACAGGCAAAAACAAAAATATTTATTATGCTTTAGGGTATAATGGTGGTCAAGGCGTTAATGTTGCTTTTCTTTTCGGAGAACTTGTATCAAAACTGTACAATGGCGAACATCACCCATTGTTAGATATTTATACTGAATAAAACAAGAAAAAGATGAATCGCAGAAAATTTATAAAATCAGCGGGATATGCTGTTGGTGGGATTACAATTGCCAGTGCATCAAGTCCCTTGATTTTCCCTGATAAAAACGTAACTTTTGACCCAAACAATAGTTTTTGGGCAAATGAATTTCTAACTGTTAATCCATCTTTAAAAGAAAATATTAACGTAGATATTGCGATTATAGGTGGTGGATATACCGGTTTGTCATCAGCTTATCATCTGAAACAGTACAATCCAAAATTAAATGTCATTATTATTGAAGCTAAACAAGTAGGTCACGGAGCTTCAGGACGGCACGGAGGTATGCTTTTGCCCCAACCACCAACTGAATCGTTTGAAATATATGATACTGAAAACCTTGAACTACATCAAAAAACCTATGAATTAACGGTAAAAAATATTACTAAAATTAAAGAATTGGTTGCTCAAAGTGGATTAGATTGCGATTTGAAAACCGATGGATATTGCCACACTATCATTGATGAAGAAGACATTACCTATTACAAAAAATATGTAAAAACTGTTAATAAATTAGGAATGCCGTTAGAATTATGGGACGAAGACCAAACATCTGAAGCTTTAGGTACCGAGTATTATTCTGCATCGGTTTATGATTCAAATGGTGGTAGCTTACACGCTGTAAAATTTATTAATATTCTTAAAAAAACGGCTCAAGATTTAGGAGTTATCATTTATGAAAACTCAATGGTTAATGAAATTGTTGAAGGTGAAAAAATTGAATTGCTTACCAATAATTCATTTAAAGTAACGGCTTCAAAAATTATTATTGCCACCAATGCTTATACTTCAAAATTAGGTTATTTCAAAACACGAATCATTCCCGTTCACGCACAAACTGCAGTAACCAAACCTTTAACAGATAAGCAGATAGAAGAAATAGGTTGGAACAGCAGATTACCATTTTATGACTCTCGCAACTATTTAATGCACTTGGTGTTGCGTGATGACAATCGCATTGTAATAGGTGGTGGAGATGCTGATTATTCATTCAGGAGCAATCTACACTATACTGGCGACTTGAACAAGGTGCTTGATATGACTAAACTAGAACTAACAAGACTTTATCCTTCACTGAAAAACATTGAATTTGAAAATATTTGGAACGGATTATTGTGTATGACATCAGATGAAGTGCCAAGAATTGGTGTAAAAGGAAAATACAATAATATTTATTTTGGGTTGGCTTACAATGGGCAAGGTGTAAATATGTCATTTATGTTTGGAGACGTTTTGGCATCTATAATTAATAATAAAACCCACGGATGGGAAAATACTATGTATTATAACTTTGATGATGGATTAAATAGTTATATCCCGCCAGAACCATTTCGTTGGCTGGGTTCATCCTTAATAATGAAATTTTACAAAAGAAAAGATAAAAAAATGGTAGAATAATATGGAAGATAAAATACAAGCATACCGACAACCTTTAGTTACCGCAACAGGAATAATTTTAGGTTTTATTCTCAACTTTGCATCCACTTTTGTTAAGGCTGACAGCCTCTTTAGTGAATTTACAGCATACATAATCGGCATTTGCATTTTGACAGGAATTATTTGTTTAATAATAGTGTTGAGCAGAGTATTGAAAATGAAATATCCGAAAGAACAAGCTGAAAATTACTACCAAAAGACATTGCATTATTTTCTGTTTGGTGTAAGTATTTCGTTTGTTGGTGTTATGGTTGATATGTTTGCAAACTTTATGACAGAATAAAAAAACGGCATACAACAGCTAAGCGTTCGTCGTGGT
>DOWN01000208.1 GCA_003519545.1 Bacteroidota bacterium | reverse complement strand
AATCGGTGACGGTTATACTGATTATGAACTTAAAGAAGCCGGAGTGGCAAAAAAATTTTTTGCATTCACTGAAAATATTTTCCGAGAAAAAGTTACTGATAAAGCAGATCATATAACACCAAGTTTTGATGAATTTTTATTTTTAAATAAATTACCAATGAGTATTTCATATCCAAAAAACAGAATAAAAGTATTGCTTCTTGAAAAGATTAATGAAGTTGCAATTCAAAGATTTAAAAAAGAAGGTTATCAGGTTGAATCTTTGAATCATAGTGTCAGTGAAAGAGAATTAATTGAAAAAATTCAGGATGTATCGATATTAGGTATCAGATCTAAAACTCAGGTATCAAAAAAAGTTTTTGATAATGCCACAAAGTTAATGTCAATCGGTGCTTTTTGCATTGGAACAACTCAGATTGATTTAAGAGCGGCTATGAGAAAAGGTGTAATTGTTTTTAATGCACCTTTCAGTAATACAAGAAGTGTTGTTGAACTAGCACTTGGTGAAATGATTATGCTCATCAGAAAAATATTTGATAAGTCAAATTCACTTCATAAAGGTATATGGGATAAATCTTCATCTAACAGTTATGAAATAAGAGGTAAGACACTCGGAATAATCGGATATGGAAAAATTGGTTCGCAGTTATCAGTACTTGCGGAAGACTTAGGAATGAATGTGATGTATTACGATGTGCTGGAAAAATTATCATTGGGAAATGCGAGAAGATGCAGAACGTTAAGAGAACTCTATTCAAAATCAGATATAATTTCTATCCATGTTGATGACAATCCGGGCAATCTGAATTTTATTTCAGAAAAAGAATTTAAGTCAATGAAAGACGGAGTAATCTTTTTAAATTTATCGAGAGGATTTGTAATAGATGTAAAAGCATTAAAGAAATTTATTTTAAACGGGAAAATTTCAGGGGCTGCGATTGATGTATTCCCATATGAGCCGGTTTCAAACGATGAAAAGTTTATTTCTGAACTACAGGGTTTACCAAATGTTATATTAACTCCACATATCGGCGGAAGCACCGAAGAAGCACAGATGGATATAGCACACTTTGTCCCTTCAAAGATTATTAATTTTGTGAATAAAGGTGATACTTCTTTCAGCGTGAACTTCCCAAACTTGCAATTACCTGAACTCAGAGGTTCTCACCGATTAATACATATTCATGAAAATATTCCCGGAATACTTGCAAAAATAAATAATGTTTTAGCCGATAGAAAAATTAATATCATAGGTCAGTATTTAAAAACGAATGAAGAAATAGGGTTTGTAATAACTGATATTTCCAAAAAGTATAATCCTGAAGTATTAAATGAATTAAAGAGAATTGAACATACAATTAAATTCAGAGTATTGTATTAAAAACTTATGAACGGAAAAATATACCTGACACCCGGTCCTACAGAGTTATATCCACAGATTGATAAATTTGTAATCGAAGCAATAAATGAAAATTTATTGTCTGCTAATCATAGAAGTGATGTTTACATTGATATTCATAAAAAAGTAGTTCAAAATTTAAAATCATTAATGAATATCCCTGATGATTTTGATATTTTTTTTGTTTCATCAGCAACTGAATGTATGGATATACTTATCAGATCAACAGTTAGAAAAAATTCTTTTCATTTTGTGAACGGTGCATTTGCCGAAAGATTTTATAAAACCTCATTGGAACTGAATAAAGTTGCTGATAGTGTCACCGTTGAATACGGAGAATCATTTGAATTTACCGAAATAAATAATAAACCTGAATTAATTGCATTCACTCAAAATGAAACAAGCACAGGTGTTTATTTAGATCCGGAATTCATTTATCAATATAAAAAATTATTTCCAAATGCAGTAATTGCCGTTGATATAGTTACATCTGCACCTTATGTGAATCTCGATTTTTCAAAAATAGATGCCGCATTTTTTTCAGTTCAGAAAGGTTTCGGATTACCTGCGGGACTTGGAGTTTTAATCACAAATAAAAAAGTATTAAACAAATCTTTAGAATTAAAATCTTCAGGTATATCAATCGGGAGTTTTCATAATATTCCTGATCTGAAAAAATTTTCTGATTTAAATCAAACCACATAAACCCCAAATGTGTTAAATATTTTTTTATTAAATAAAGTTACAGAAGATATGCTGAGAAAAGGCATTGGAAAAATCAGACAAGAGACAATCGAAAAAGCAGAGTTGATATATAATTTTTTTGATAATTATAAATACAAACCTTTTGTAAAAAATAAAAAAGACAGATCTCCAACAATAATAGTTATAGATACCGGAGATGAAACCGAAAAAATAAAATCAATATTGAAATCAAATGGAATTATTGTCGGAGGCGGATATGGAAAGTTTAAAAACTCACAAATCAGAATATCGAATTTTCCCGGTCAGGAAAAATTTCATTATGAAAAATTGATAAACATATTAAGTAAATCCTGAAAATTTTCTTCGGTAATATCTTTGTGAAATACAATCCTGCTATAGTCATAACTTCCTGACGAAATCATCACACCCATATTTTTAAATTTGTTTGTTAAATCTTCTTTACTGTTTTTAGGATGTTTGAAAATAATTATATTGGTATGAACAAGTTCAGGATTAACTTCAAAACCTAATTCGGCAAGTTTTTTTGAAAATATTTTTGCTCTGTCATTATCTGTTATCAAACGTTCAACATTATTGGTCATTGCATAAATTGCCGCAGCAGCCAAGACTCCAATCTGACGCATACCTCCACCAAGAATTTTTCTCCACTTTCTTGCTTTTTCTATAAAATCAAACGAACCACAAAGTATAGATCCAACGGGGCATCCAAGACCTTTAGAAAAACAAAAAGAAATTGAATCGAAATAAGAAGCATAAGTTTTTAATGAGATTTCCGTTTCTGCAATTGCATTAAAAATTCTTGCCCCATCCATATGCATCTTAATACCTTTTTCTTTTGCCAACTGACTTATGGATTCAATTGATTCAATTGGTAATATTATACCTCCTGCTCTGTTATGTGTATTCTCGAGACAAATTAAATTTGTAACCGGGAAATAATATTCAGAAGTCCGTATAAAATCTTTTATATCGTCAGCATAAAAAATTCCGTTTTTGCCTTTCACCGGTAATAACTGAACATTTGAAATAATGGAAGGTGCGGAAGTTTCATAATTTAAAATGTGTGATTCAGATTCGACAATTACTTCATTTCCCTGATCAGTGTGGCATTTGATAGCAAGTTGATTTCCCATTACACCTGTGGGGACAAACAAAGCATCATCCATTCCAGATAAGATTGCACACTTTCTTTGCAAATCATTAACCGTCGGGTCTTCCATAAATACATCATCGCCTACTTCAGCGGACATCATTGCTTCAAGCATCTGCTTATCGGGTTTTGTAAGTGTATCTGATCTTAAGTCAATCATATCAGAACATTTTCTCCTGATCAGATTTTCCTTCTTCAATTACATTTGCAACCGCAGAGATTGTATCACCTTCTTTAATTCTTATTAACCGTACTCCCTGTGCGTTTCTTCCCATCACTCTAATATCTTTCATATGAATTCTTATTAATATTCCTTTGCTTGTAATTATCATTAAATCATCTGAATCATTCACTTCTTTAATTGATAAAAGTTTTCCGTTTTTCTCTGAAGTCTTAACTGTTTTAACACCTTTTCCGCCTCTGTTGGTTACTCTGTAATCATCCAGATTACTTCTTTTTCCAAATCCTTTATCAGTTACAACTAAAATGGAAGCACTTGCTCTTTTAACTGCCACCAAACCTATTACAAAATCATTTTTTGCAAGATTAATTCCTCTCACACCGGTCGCTGTTCTGCCCATCTCTCTGACTGCCGATTCATTAAATCTGATTGCCTGTCCGTCATGAGTACCGATAAGTAATTCCTGATTTCCGGTAGTTATTCTAACATCCACAAGTTCATCACCTTTATTAAGATTAATAGCAATGATACCGTTTCTTCTTATATTAGAGTAATCAACAAGTTTAGATTTTTTAATTACACCGTTTCTTGTTACCATAGTAACAAAAAGTTCTTCAGTGAAATCTTTGACGATTACAAATGCATTAACTTTTTCATCTTTTTCTTTTTCAATTAAAGATAGAATTGATTTTCCTCTTGAGGTTCTTGAACCTTCAGGAATGTCATACACTTTTAACCAGTAACACTTACCTTTATCAGTGAAAAACATAATATACTGATGAGTAGAACCGATAAACATATGCTCAATAAAATCTTCATCAGCACTACCGGTTGATGCGGCTGTAATTCCCTTTCCGCCTTTTCCCTGTGCTTTATATGAAGTTACCGGGATTCTTTTTATGAATCCTTTATTTGTAATTGTGATAACGACATCTTCTTCTTTCACAAGTTCTTTTAACATATCTTCATCAGACATTTTCTTAGCATCATAAATTACTTCTGTTCTTCTTTCATCACCGAATTTCTGTTTAATTTCGTTTAACTCTTCTATTACTATTTCTCTTCTTAAATCATCACTTGCGAGGATTCTTTTTAATCTTTCTATAGTTTTCAGAATTTCTTTATATTCATCTTCAATCTTTTTTCTCTCGAGACCAGTAAGTCTTTGAAGTCTCATATCGAGAATTGCTTTTGCCTGAATTTCAGATAATTTAAATTTCTTCTGTAATGCTTCAGATGCCGAAGGAGTGTCTTTCGATTTTTTAATTACTTTTATAACTTCATCAATATTATCAAGAGCAATTATATAACCTTCAAGTATATGTGCTCTTTTCTCGGCGGCTTCAAGTTCAAATTTACTTCTTCTTATGATAACATCAAGTCTGTGATTTATAAAGTGTTCCATCATTTGTTTCAGATTCAGAATTTTTGGAACACCATCAACTAACGCAAGCATTATGATACCAAAAGTAACAGACATCTGAGTATGTTTATATAAGTTATTCATTACTACGTGTGCATTTGCATCTCTTTTTAGCCCGATAACAATTCTCATTCCGTCTCTGTCAGATTCATCATTAACAGAAGCGATATCTTCTATCTTTTTATCTCTTGCGAGATTCGCAATAGTTTCAATTAATGTAATTTTATTAACCTGATAAGGAAGTTGTGAAACTATGATACTTTGTTTTCCGTTTTTTTCGGTTTCAATACTTGCAACCGCTCTTAAGTTTATTTTTCCTCTGCCGGTATTATATGCTTCAATCACCGGATCATATCCATATATAATGCCACCTGTCGGAAAGTCAGGAGCGGAAACATATTTCATAAGTTTTTTGATATCAGCAGTAGGATTTTTTATAAGAAAACTAATTCCGTTAATTACTTCTGTAAGATTATGAGGAGGGATATTAGTAGCCATACCAACAGCAATACCATTCGATCCGTTAACCAAAAGATTTGGAATAACTGATGGCAAGACAGAAGGTTCTTTTAAAGTGTCATCAAAATTTGGAGAGAAGTCAACTGTATTCTTATCTAAATCCCTCAGTAAAGTTTCTGAAATTTTTGCCAATCTTGCTTCTGTATATCTCATCGCCGCAGGTGAATCACCATCAATAGAACCAAAGTTTCCTTGTCCGTCAACTAAAGGATATCTTAACGAAAAATCCTGAACCATCCTAACCATAGTATCATAAACTGCTTTATCTCCGTGAGGATGATATTTACCTAAAACCTCTCCGACAATTCTCGCAGATTTTTTATAAGGTCTGTTTGGTGCCAAACCGAGTTCATTCATACCATATAAAACTCTACGGTGTACAGGTTTCAGTCCGTCTTTAACATCAGGTAAGGCTCTTGATACAATTACAGACATCGAGTAGTCAATGTAAGATGACTTCATTTCATCTTCAATATTAACAGGAATTATTTTTTCGTTAAGCATTATATATAGTTGTTATGGAAATTTTTAGATGTTTAAAAAAGTGGAATAATTATTGAAAATACGCATTTTTTGAGGGATATTCAATGTAAGTAATTTTGAATAATTCTTAATTTTTGAGAGGTGATTTTATGTTATATCAATAAATTTTGTTTCGATACTGATGAAATCAATAATCTTTCCCGTGTCTAAATCAATAATAACTGCAGTTAATTTTTGATTATATACAGCCCCCGTATCAATATTCAAAAAATAATTTTTTTTATGAAGAGGAGATTTTAATGGTGTATGTCCAAATATTTGAAGTTTATTTAGTTTAGGCGGTTTATCTCTTGACCAAATTATTTTTTCAGTATCATAATAAGAATGGAATCCTGCATGGGAAATCATTACTGTTTCTAATTCAATAAAATATGGTAATGATTTTAAAAATTTAAAATGATTTGCATTGTTCAATGCTTCTCTGTATTCTTCAAGTTTGCTTTCATCGGTTAATTTAAAATAAGAATTTGCAGTTTTCATACCTCCGTTTCTGAAATGTAAATCAAGTTTACTTTGATTTGGTTTTTCCAAAACATCAAGCAACATAAATTCATGATTCCCGAGTACAGGTTTGATGTTAAACTCAATACAAAATTCAATAACATCTTTTGAATAATTCCCTCTGTCTATCAAGTCTCCTACTGAATAGATTTCAGATGTATAATTTATTATTTTTTCATAAAGTGCTGATAAAGTATAATAACATCCGTGAATGTCACCTATAACAGCAACTAAATTTTTAAATTCCATTTATAAATTTAAAATTTTTAATCAGGTTTATAAATGAATAAAGTCGTGAATTGATTTTAAAAAATTCTAATAAAATTAGAACAAAATAATAAAAACCGTGATTATTTTTATCTATGAATAAGTTAAAAGTATATAAAGCATCTGCAGGTTCAGGTAAAACTTTCAGATTAGTTGCCGAGTATCTGCTAATTGT
>DOWN01000033.1 GCA_003519545.1 Bacteroidota bacterium | reverse complement strand
AGATTTATGTTATATTCATATTCGTGATGTTTACATTCTTTTCTGTGTTCTTTAACTTTTAGATTGAAAAGAAAAGAATACCATCTGTAAGCAGTTCCAATTCTGAATTTAATTCCCGAGAGAATACCGGCGAGTGCAATTTTAAAATCCGGAAAAGAGTTTATAATTAAATCAGGTTTAATATTTTTGAAAACAGATTTTAATTCGGATAAATTATTATTGAAAATTAAAATTTCATCAACGTCTGCGGAAAGACTTACGATATCTTTTACATATTCATTACATAAAAAATAAATTTTTGCATTGGGGAAAATTTCTTTTGCTTTTGCAGCCAAAGGAAGAGTGAGAATAACATCACCTATTCTATCAGTGCGTGAAATTACAATTCTATTAATATTTTTAATCCGGTCAGTCAATTTAATTTATTGAATGTATCCGTCGCTTTTTATAATGTTTGATATTCTATTGGCTTCATCAAGTTTCGGGATAATATCTTGAAAGTATTTTTCTAAAAATTTCAGTCTTTCGTTTTCATCATCATACTCAAGAAGCACGAGCCGTTCAGATACTGATAAACCTGATTTCTGTGCAATATGAAAGGAAGCAGATTTGACGCCGTTTATATACTCTTTATTATCGGGATTAATTTTATTAATTCCGCCTTTATAAACAGTTTCAACAAGATGATTATAATCGTTTATAACTTTGATAAGTAAATTTTTATCGGGAGGAGTTTTGTTCTCTTCAATTTCATTAATTTCTCCGATGTAGTATCCGAAATCACTTAGGGAATATTGAAGCAGACTGTATCTTTTAATTCCTGTAACAACAATTTTCATTTCACCGTTTTCATATTTCTTAGTCAGTTCAGAGACTTTGCATGTGCAACCGGTATAAGCAATTTTTTTATCTTCGATTAAATTAATTCCGAAATCAGTATCATTTTTAATTGCATCATTAATAAGAATTTTATACCGCTCTTCAAAAATAAATAAAGGAATTTTTTAATCCGGAAATAAAACGATATTTAACGGAAATAGTGGTATTAATCTTTTAGACGACAAAAAATTTATTTATATGTAATTACCAAAGAAGTAATTCCGTTGTCAGAACTTAACATTAGACCTACATCTCTTTTATCTTTTACAAATCCTATAATTCCGCCATTATCCTGAATCAATGTTTCCCCGCCATCGCTAAGAGCGAAACCGTTTTTTGCAAGTTCTGATTTATAAAACTCTACAAGATCTTTAACCGGAACATCGGTTTGAAAAGTGACCATAGTTCCTTCTGAAGAAGAAAGAGAACCGATAACTTTTCCGTTTTTAGGTTGAGGTATATCTGTCGGGAAATCAGCCGGTAAGCCGGATTTCATTCCGAGATCATTTGAACTTTTATCGTTAGAACCCTGGGAAGTTGATGAAGTATCTGATTTTATTTGTTCATTAACTTTTGATTCTTCAGTTGTTGTAGTATTAGTATTATTATTTTGATTATCTGTTTGATTGGATTTTTTTCCGCAACCTACAGTTACAAATAAGAAAATTAAAAAAATTATTGTGATTTTCATAAATTGATATTTAATTATTACATCTGATAGCCTCAAACTTACCTGCTATCCAACTTTTTGCATCATCGTTATATACGATTGCAATTTTTCCTTTTACTTTTTTATCTTCAAGTGAATCTATAATAACAATTCCACTCCATGGAGATTCAACTTTTAATATATCTTTTCCTTCAACATAATAATGAAAATATGAAATAAAATTATCCTGATTATTTGAGAAAGAAATTTTGGAATTTTCACCGGGATTAAAATCCCCGTTTTTAATCATCACGGAAAATGCATCATCATTTTCAATGAATCCGCAATCCTGCAAAGGTCTTTTGGTGCTGAAATTTAAAACGTTATCACCGCTGCCTCTCCATTTCTCAAAATTCACATATTCAAATTTTATTTCTTTTCCGTTTAGAAATCCTTTAACGGAATCATCCGGAATATCTCCGACAGTGAGATTTTCTTTCCAGACAAAACTTTTATTATTACTTGTTAAATTTTCAGAATTATTATTTTCGGAACAACTAAAAATTGTTACGGATATCAGAATCAAAAAAATTCTTATAATCAATATACTTTTCCCCTTAAAAATTTATAAGAACTGATAATCTTATAAGATTAAAAAATTTTATAAAACTAAAAAGGGCTATTTCATAGCCCTTTAAATAGCGATAAATTAAAAGAACAAATTATTAACTGTATTTTTTAAATCTGTCGTTGACTCTTGACCAGTTGATATGATTGATAAAGTTATCAATATATTTTGCTCTCCCCGGTCCGTCTTTATGATAATAAGCATGTTCGAAGACATCACAAGCTACGAGAGGAATTCCGCCCCAGATAGCACCGTAATGATGCTCATCAGCCATAACATTAATAAGTCTTCCACTGTAAAGTGTATCAAGAGTTAATACACCCCAACCTGAAAGTTTCGCACTCATACAAGCGGCTTTGAAATCTGCTTTCCAGTTATCAAAAGAACCAAAATTATCATTGATTGCTATTTGAATTTCCGGTGCTTTAGAGATGTCTCCGTCTCCGCCGAGATTTTCCCAGTATAAATCGTGAAGCACAGTTCCAGCGTGGTTCCAGGTGAATCTTCTTTTGAGTTCACCGTAATCACTGTAGTTACCGTTTGCTTTAGATTTATCTGCAGTCTGTAATGCTTTTTCGATAGTGTTAAGAGCAGTTACATACCCTTTGTGGTGGGTATTATAATGCCAGTCAGATGTTTCCGCATCTATCACATCAGCAAGGAGTGTTTTTGCTTCTTCATCTGAATAAGGACGTTTATTAAAAATCCATTCGTAATCCATAATTTTACTTTCTCCTGTTAGTTTTTGGTTATAATTATTTAAAAATGTTTTTGGTAAAGTATAAGCACCTAAAAGTCCGATAGCGGAATTTTGGATGAATTTTTTCCTCGATATTTTTTTTGACATTTCAATTTCCCCTCCTTAAACCCCGAATGAACTTCCGCATCCGCAAGTTCTTTTCGCATTAGGGTTATTGAAAGTAAATCCGGTTCCGTTTAATCCGTCAGTGAAATCAACTTCAGTTCCGTTCAGATATAAATTACTTTTCATATCAATCACAACTTTGATATCACCATATTCAAGAATAGAATCACCCGGTCTAATTTCGGAATCGAATCCGAGAGTATAAGTAAGCCCTGAACAACCGCCACCTTTTACTCCGACTCTTAGAGCGTATTCGGAAGGGACAGATTCCGCTTCCATAATTTTTTTTACTTCTTTGATTGCTTTTTCAGTGAAATTAATATTTTCACTTACACCTGCTACAAATTCTTTTGTTTCAGTCATAAAAATTAAATTCCTTTTAATTAATTACTTTTGAGAGCCATTTCCCACTTAGGAGATTTCTCTCTTACTTTATTAACAGTTTCTATTAGTCTTTTAGTTGCATAATCAACTTCTTCCTGAGTGTTATATCTTCCAATTCCGATTCTTATAGATGAAACTGCCTGATCATCAGTGAGCCCTAATGCTTTTAACACATGAGATGGTTTCATTTTTGCAGAAGAGCAAGCACTTCCTGAAGAGAAAGCAACATCATCAATCATTCCAAAAAGATGAGAAGTTTCAACACATTCAAAACACATATTCGCATTTCCCGGTAACCTGTAAACAGGATGACCATTGAGAAAAACTCTTTCAAGATTAGAGGTTAACTCAGAGATCATATTATCACGCATTGCTGAAACGCGATTAGTCTCTTCCTCCATAGTAAGCATACAAATTTCACATGCCTTTCCGAAGCCGACAATTCCCGGAACATTGAGAGTACCGCTTCGCATACCGAACTCATGACCGCCACCGCTTATTTGTTCAGTGAGTTTTATTTTCGGATCTTTATCTTTAACGAATAAACCACCGATACCTTTAGGACCGTAAAGTTTATGCGAGGTTATAGCCATTATATCAATATCCATATCGTGCACATCAACCGGAATTTTCCCGACAGACTGCGAACCATCAACATGGAAAAAAGCATTTTTAGAATGAACGATTTGCGAAATTTCTTTTATTGGTTGAATAACACCGATTTCATTATTAGCCATAATCACACTTACGAGAACAGTATCATCACGCATAAGATCATTCAGATGATTTAAATCTATAATACCGTATTTATCAATGTTGACGAAATCAATTTCGTAACCTGCTTTAGCCAGACAATTGCAAGTATCAATTACAGCATTATGTTCAAGAGGAGTAGTGATTATGTGTTTACCTTTAGATGCATAAGTATCAGCGATACCTTTGATAGCAAGGTTAATGCTTTCAGTAGAACCGCTTGTGAAAACGATTTCCTTTGGAGAAGCGTTTATAAGTTTAGCAATTCTATCTCTTCCGACTTCAACTGCGTAGCTTGCTTCCCAACCGAACTTATGAGATTTGCTGGAGGCATTACCGAATTTTTCACAGAAGTAAGGAAGCATTTCTTCGAGAACCTGCGGATCAACAGGGGTTGTAGCATTATAATCTAAGTAAATCGGAAGTTTTAAATCCATTTTTAAAGTTATACGAAATCGCTTATTTTTTTAGAAGAGAAATATGATTCAAGTTCTTTTTGAAGTTTAACAATCGGGTCTTTAATAGTGCATTCATCGAAGATACAACATTCATTTGCATTTTTTCCGTTCATACATTCCACGATACCTTTTTCACCGTCGAAAAGTTTAATGATATATTCGAGAGAAATATCAGAAGGTTGTTTATTAAGTCTATACCCACCGTTAATTCCCTGATTAGAAGTTAATATTTTTTCTTTAGATAATCTTTGTAAAATTTTAGCAAGAAGTTCGTGAGGTATATTATATTTTTTCGAAATTTCCTTAGCCGTAAGATACGCCTCTTTAGAAATAGCAAAGTATTTCAAAGCAATAATAGAATATTCAACTTTTTTAGAAAGACGAATCATAGAGTTTGCGAATCCTAAAGTTTAAAGATTAGTAAATCATTACCTAAATCGGACTAATATAGTCGTATTTTAAAATAATTTAAATGCAGAAAGTGAGGGGGGTATTACAAATTTTCATAATCAGAAAATAAAAAATTACAATTGGATTAATAAATGTTTTAAGTTTTAGTTATTATTAAACGGATACAAAAATTATTATAATTATAATTTTCTGGTATGTCTTGTAT
>DOWN01000294.1 GCA_003519545.1 Bacteroidota bacterium | reverse complement strand
GTTTTAAATATAGTTGCCGGCTCTGACTCTTCTGTCTCTGATGCAATCTCAAAAGTCTATTCTGAAATTGAAAAAATTAATTTCAAAAATATGTATTTCAGAAAAGATATAGCATCAAAAGCATAGTTTTTTATTTTTATAAAAATTATTTTTTTACTCTATTATATTAATTAAATGAAAACAAAAATTTTAGTTACAGGTGGAACAGGTTTTATCGGTTCTCATACTGTAGTCGAATTACAAAATGCGGGTTATGATGTTGTTATAATTGATAACCTTTCAAACTCTGACATAACAGTTCTCGATGGAATAGAAAAAATTACAGGCATCAGACCAACTTTCGGTCAGATTGATCTTACTTCAAAACTTGATCTTGAAAATTTTATCGGGCAACATCAGGATATAAAAGCAGTTATTCACTTCGCCGCTTTCAAAGCAGTTGGTGAGTCTATGCTTAAACCTATGATGTATTATAATAACAATGTAATCGGTATGGTTAACTTGATTGATACATTGATAAATTATAAAATTAATAAAATAGTTTTCTCATCTTCATGCACTGTTTACGGCGAAGCGGATGATTTACCGGTTACTGAAAATTCTGAAATTAAAAAAGCCGCTTCCACTTACGGATTCACAAAACAAATTGGTGAACAAATTCTTATTGATGCCGCAAGAGTTGGAGAAATGAATGCAATTACACTTCGTTACTTTAATCCTGCAGGGGCTCATCCTACATCTCATATCGGCGAACTTCCTATCGGAGTTCCGAACAATCTCGTACCTTACATTACTCAAACGGCTGCCGGTATAAGAGAAATTTTAACTGTTAATGGTAATGATTATCCCACACCTGATGGAACTAACATCCGTGACTATATTGATGTTGTTGATTTATCACTTGCTCACGTAATCGCTGTGAAAAGATTGATAGAAAATAAAAATCTTGAAATGTTTGAAGTGTTTAATCTTGGCACAGGCAAAGGGAGTTCAGTGCTTGAAGTTATTAAATCTTTTGAAAAAGTTACAGGGTTAAAATTAAATTATAAAATCGGTCCCCGAAGGGAAGGGGATGTAATAAGCATTTATTCAGATACTAAAAAAGCAAATGAAGTTCTCGGTTGGAAAGCAAACCGCTCTCTTGATGATATGATGCTCTCCGCTTGGAACTGGCAAAAGAAAATTTCAAAATTGAATTAAGTTAAAAATCGAAAATTATAATGACTGAAGATTTACTGAAAAATATTTATTCCGGAGATAAGAGAAGCATTGCTAAAGCAATCACCATAATTGAAAATGATCTTCCCGGAAAAAACGAAATTTTAAAATCTGCTTTTTTAAAATCAGGGAAAGCCCATAGAATTGGTATCACAGGACCTCCCGGAGCAGGGAAGTCATCTCTCACTAACTGTCTTGTAAAATTATTAACTGATAACGGATTCAAAGTCGGTGTTATTGCAGTTGACCCGACAAGTCCATTCACAGGCGGTGCTTTACTTGGTGATAGAATTCGTATGCAGGAAATCGGAATGTTACCCGGTGTTTTCATAAGGTCTATGGCAACTCGCGGTTCTCTCGGTGGTCTTTCACAAAATGTTTCCGAAGCCTGCGATATTCTTGATGCTTCAGGCAAAGATTTTATTTTAATTGAAACAGTCGGCGTTGGTCAGTCTGAACTTGATATCGCACAAACCGCTGACACTGTCCTGGTCGTTTTAGTCCCTGAGTCAGGAGATGCCGTCCAGGCAATGAAAGCAGGTCTAATGGAGATTGCAGATATTTTTGTTTTGAATAAAGCAGACAGACAAGGTGCCGATGGAATAGCAGCTACAATTAAAAACATAATTCATCTGAAACCGGCGAATGAATTTAACTGGACAATTAATGTATTGAAAACAATCAGCATCCAAAATAAAGGTATCGAAGAATTACTGAAAGAAATAAATTCACATTTTTCTTATATGAAAGAAAACGGATTTTTACAGAAACGAAGAAAAGATAATTTAAGAAAAAAAATATTTGAACTTGTAAACGACCGTTTACGAATTTCCTTTTGGGATGATAAGCATAAAGCCACACTTGAACAAAATCTCGACTCCATCACCTCCCGCAAAAAAGACATTTACTCATTCGTAAAAGAGATATTGTAATTTTTATTGATTCAATATTCATTTGTGTAATTCGTTTAATACATGACAACCTGTCCCGCTCTGCGGGATTAGTATTTCACAAATAAATTTGTTCTCTCCCGCAGGAATCTCCTGCAAGGGACTCCTGCGTAATAATTATTTTTCCAAAACAATCTCACCTCTATTTATCTTCATTCCATTTATTTCATAACGATTTGTGTAATTCGATTAATTCGTGTTAATTCGTGGTGATTCACTCCGAAATCCCCCGCACCCGTGAAAATTAGTATTTTCTCCCACCCAAGTTCCTCCCCCAATTCCTACTTTTCCTTTTACCTCTTTCTTACATTGAATATCCGCTAAATTAACCGTATATTTAGGGTTTTGTAAAATAATTTTGAAACCCAATTCCAATCGGATGGGTTTAATTTTTTATTAATCATATTTCAATTTTAAGTTTTTTAACACAAGGAGATTTTAGATAAGAATGTCTAAAGAAAAAGAAAAAGTTCATCACAGCACTGGTATAATGAATAAAATGAGGGATAAAATGCCCGTCATTATCATTATTCTTATTATTGCGTTTCTTGCCACTATCATTTTTGAGTGGGGTATGAATTATCTCGGAATGAATAATCAAAATTTCGTCTTCGCTAAAGTTAACGGAGAAGAAATTAAAGCTCAGGACTATGACTTAATGGTTCAGCAAAGAGTTCAACAAATGCGTGAACAAAATAACGGTAAAGATGTTGACGACGCTACACTTCAATCTATAAGAGATCAGGTCTGGCAGGAAATGTTACAGCAAACTCTCGTAAAACAGGAACTCAAAAAACTTGGAATTGAAGCAACTAACGCTGAAGTCCTCGATTGGATCTATCAAAGACCTGAAACTTTACCTGAACCTATTCTAAGAAATTTTAAAGATTCTACCGGGGTATTTAATATGGCTGCGTATCAGCAAGCACTCACACTTAAATCTCCCGAAGCAACTACATTCTGGAATCAGGTTGAGAATTATCTTCGTGAAATGATTGTTTCACAAAAACTTCAGTCAACTATTGCAAGTTCTGTTATCGTTACTGAAGGTGATGTTTTACAAAGATATAAAGAACTATGGCAACCTCTTACATTTCAATATGCTTTCCTTGATGTCAACAGCATAACTGACACTAACGTTTTTGCAGTGAACGACCAGGAACTTAAAGACTATTACGAAAAAAATAAATTTGAATTTAAACAACAGGAAGCAGTAAAACTAAAATATATTATCTTCCCTGATAATCCTACAGCAGAAGATTCTGCTCAAACCAAAAAAGTTCTCGCTGCTTTATCTAAAGAATTTAAAAATGTTCAGGAAGCAGATTCTGCTCTTATAAAATTTGTTAACTTTAATTCTGCTACTCCTTATAATAACGAATTCCAAAAACCTAATGCTATCGGAAAAGGTGCTCTCGGATTTTTATTTGAAGCAAAACCCGGAGACGTTTCTGAAGTTATTATTGATCAGGATGGATATAAAGTTGTCCGCTTGCTTGAATCAAAAGACGGTACAGATACTTATGTAAAAGCTTCTCATATACTTGTTAATTTCGGAACTGATACCGCTGATGCAAAGAAAAAAGCAGATGAAATTCTTGCCCGTGTAAAAGCAGGTGAAGATTTCGGAACTTTAGCTTCGCAACTTTCTCAGGAACCTAATGCTAATCAATCAAGAGGTGAACTCGGTTGGTTTGGTAAAGGTACTATGGTAAAAGAATTTGAAGATGCTGCATATAACAATGCACCGGGTTCAATTGTTGGTCCGGTTAAAACTACTTTCGGATATCACATCATAAAAGTTGAAGGCAAAAGTAATAAAGAATTCCGTTTTGCTGAACTTAAAGAAACTGTTAAACCAAGTAACAGAACTCGTGAACTTGCTAAAACAACAGCAACTGATTTTATGAATGATGTTCAGGGCGGACAGAATTTTGATTCACTCGCAAAATTCCTGAATTTCCCTGTGGCAGTTTCTCCTGAAATTACTAAAGACGGAACTTTCCCGTTAGTGAACAATAATAGAAATCTTGTAAAATGGGCTTTCGACAGCAAAGTTGGATCTATTCATACTCCTGTTAAAGTTCAGGGCGGCTACGCTTTATTCCAAATAGTTGAAAAACTTCAGGAAGGTTATAAAAATTTCGATTCTATCAAAGTCTCAATTTTAAAACCGAAAGTTGTTCTCGAGAAAAAATTTGCTGCACTTAAAAATACTGCTCTCGATTTAAAAACAAAAATTCAAGGTAACGACTTAACAACACTTTTAAATCAATTACCGGGATTGAAAGTTGAAAAAATTGATTCAATGAAAACTGCTACACCTGATCCTAAAATGAACAACGATATGGAAATAGGTTATTCATTATTGCAACTTTCAGACGGTACAATTTCAGACCCTATAAGAACACAACGGGGTATTTATATTATAAATATGATTAATAATCCTCCTCTAAATCAACAGGATTATCTTGAAAAAGCACCTAACATCAGAAAAGAATTAATGATGCAAAAACAGCAAATGGCTGTCCAGGAATGGTTGCAAAATCTTCAGACTAAAGCCGATATTGAAGATAACCGCGATATGTTCTTCTAAAAATAATTTTAATCTCGTTTCATTTATTAAATTAAATGAAACGAGATTTTTTTTAAATCTTTTTACTTTCAACCCATTTTCCAATCAAATATTTTTCCCTTACTACTTTCCCTTTATATTTGTGTAATTCGTCCAATTCGTGATAATTCGTGGTTGAGGTTTTCACCCCACATTCTTTACTAAATTTTCCTTTTCCCCTATTTTTTAATTCGTGCAATTCGTCTAATTAGTGATAATTCGTGGTGAAGATTTTAATCGCCCCTGAAGTATCTTTTCCACCACTCTCCCGCAGGAGTCTATTGCAAAGGACTCCTGCGATCTTATTACTTTTACTTTCTGATCTCTATACCTAATATAACTCATTCACATTTGTCCGTTACGATTTGTGAAATTAGTGAAAATTAGTGAAAATTCGTGGTTGAGGTTTTCACACCAATTTTAAATTCGTGCAATTCGTCCAATTCGTGATAATTCGTGGTTGAGGTTTTCACCCCCAATTTTTAATTCGTGTAATTCGTCTAATTCGTGGTGAAGATTTTAATCGCCCTGGAAGTATCTTTTCCACCACTCTCCCGCAGGAGTCTCTTGCAAAGGACTCCTGCGATCTTATTACTTTTACTTTCTGATCTCTATACCTAATATAACTCATTCACATTTGTCCGTTACGATTTGTGAAATTAGTGAAAATTCGTGATAATTCGTGGTTGAGGATTTCACTACCCAATTTTAAATTCGTGCAATTCGTCCAATTCGTGATAATTCGTGGTAGAGGTTTTCATCCCTAATATTTAATTCGTGATAATTCGTGGTGAAGATTTTAATCGCCCCGGAAGTATGTTTTCCTTTCCCATTCTTTCCTATCAAATTTTCCCTTTCACAATTTCATTTCTTTTTATATTTTCAAGCGTAAATTTTTTTTCACAGGGCTAAAATTTATATTTTGAAAAAAACACTTTTCCTTATTCTTTCCCTCGTTTGCTCAATTTCCTATTCTCAGGAATTTTCCCCTGATTTCAGCGAATATGATTTTGCCATTACTCCATCCATTTCTTACATTTCTTCCGCTTCCATTCAGGTAAATCCTTACTCTGATAATCCGATTGAACGTAATTCGTTCGCTGACCTTAGCGGTGGTTTTGGTATTGGTCTTTCTCTGAAAAAGAAAATTTTTACTAAAGACCTTTTCGTTGTCGTTAGTTCTGAATATTCCCGAATCAGTGATAATAATGTTACACAGTTTCTGTTTAATGGTGATGAAGCCGTCAAAGTAAAACTGACTGAAACTGTCTGGATGATTCCCATTGAAGTCGGTGTTAATTATAACCTTCCTAAAATGACTAATAACCTGAATATTTATCTCGGTGGCGGTGCAGGATTTTATTTCGGTAATAGAACTCGTACAATTAATAATGTCTCTACTGAAACATTTAATCAGGATATTGGGTTTAATCTTTATATACTGAGCGGGTTTGAATACTTCATCGGTAACAAACTATCTGCAGGGTTTGAAATGAAATTCAGAGACGCAGGATTTAATGTGGATAGCAGATTTCCGTTCAGTTCGATTAATGTTAACGGTGTTTCATATGCATTGCCAAGAAATTATTATTCAAGAGTTTTTATGGACGGTTTAAAAGTTGGTGTTAACTTGAACTATTATATTTTTTAAAACTTAAATAATATCTTATTGCAAATTATTCTACTGAAATATTTTTACGCGATTATCTTTTCTTTATTTTTGTTCTCTCATAGTTTTGCTATATCCAATGAATTTGAGTCTTTTGAAATTCAAACATCAAATTCTGCTTACCTCTCCTTTGACGAAAATAAAACCGTTACTAACTATATTGTTAAAGGCAGCTTCGTCAAAAATTCTTTTTTCTTAAAAACTGTATCACCTCTAAAAATTTCTGAAGCAACCGGAAAAATTATTCCTTCTTCCGGTAATGTTTCTCTCGATAATTTATTTAATAAATTTAAAATTTCAAAAAT
>DOWN01000029.1:3358-3663 GCA_003519545.1 Bacteroidota bacterium | reverse complement strand
AAAAACTTTTTGGAAAGCTCCACGAAGTTGAAAGTAGAAAGTAGAAAGTAGAAAGTTTTTAAAGCCATTCTTTTTACTTTATGAACTTTCAACTTTATACTCAATTGTGCGCTATGTAGTAGAGAGTTTTTCAACACATAGGCACATAGGAACATAGGAGCACATAGATGAGGATCCGTATCTGGCAACAATGATCTATCTTAGGGAAAGACTTTTTGGAAAGTTCCACGAAGTTGAAAGTAGAAAGTAGAAAGCAGAAAGTTTTTAAAGTCATACTTTTTCCTTTATGAACTTTCAACTTTATA
>DOWN01000029.1:2989-3194 GCA_003519545.1 Bacteroidota bacterium | reverse complement strand
CTTTATGAACTTTCAACTTTATACTCAATTGTGCGCTATTTAGTAAAGAGCTTTTCAACACATAGGCACATAGGAACATAGGAGCACATAGATGAGGATTCGTATCTGGCAGCAATGATCTATCTTAGGGAAAGACTTTTGGGAAAGTTCCACGAAGTAGAAAGTAGAAAGTAGAAAGTAGAAAGTTTTTAAAGTCATACTTTTT
>DOWN01000029.1:0-2830 GCA_003519545.1 Bacteroidota bacterium | reverse complement strand
AGAAAGTTTTTAAAGTCATACTTTTTACATTATGAACTTTCAACTTTATACTCAATTGTGCCTATGTGGTGAAAAAACTGAATTCGATCAGCAAAATTCCCCCCAATCAAATCCTCCTGATCTGTGGCTTTCAGTGAGAAACTCCGTGGATCTCCGTTTAACAACTATTTGAAAAGAACAATACACAGCAACGCTAAGACGAGGAAGTTGCGGAGCATGGATCTATGCTACAAATACCGGACAAATTTTGCCTTCAGCAAGCCAAATCTACCGTTAACTCTTCAAAACCTACCGTTAAATAAATAGATCACAACTTTAAACTGGAAAATTGTATATTTGGCAAAGTCATTCGTAGGCTGAATTTCGTAATTGCCCACAGATTTGCAGGCGTCCAACATCTGAATAAATAGAATAATGGACGAACGATTTTAAATAAAGCATCTTTTGATCAGATAAATACGTTACTAATATCAAAAGATGTATATTATGCTTTAAGTACAAAACCGGTAATTTTTTTTCTCAAATCATATAGTTATTTTTAACCTTTAAAATCCAGCACAATGCAAAAACAATTGATCATTTGGTTGTTCATGATTTTTTCCGCAACAACCATTTTGGGACAAAAACATTCATGGTTTTCCAACCAACAAAACGCCCCGTTCATTATTCAAAACAGCTCCACAAATATGGATTTCCATCAGACATTCCAAAATAGATTCAGGAATCCCTCGGGCATTAAAAACGGGCGCTTAAAAGACCTTTCTGACAAATTAAAGCTTGACAGTACATTCACTTTTGATTTTGATGAAGTATCCGGTGAGTCGATAACGACTCAAAAAAGTTATGAGACATTTGACGAAAACGGAAATTTGATCATACATATTGATTATTCATTTGATAAAGCTACCTCCCAAATAAAGTATGGTAACAAGATTATTTATTCTCATAACACTAATGATCATTTAATGTATGAATCATTTTATAGATGGGACAGAGTATTGACAAAATGGGAATTTCAATTTCGAAACAAGTACGAATATGACGATCAGGACAGAATTATGACACAGACATCATATGGTTCCAATGCAGCTGATTATGAACTATTTCCAATTGCTAAGACGAATATAATTTATGACGAACACGGCAATATTATAAGCATTTATTCCTATAAATGGATTAATAATCAGTCATCCTGGAATAATTATTCGAAAATTGAATATACCTATAATGACCTTAACCAATTGATCACATTGATTCAATCTGTCTGGAATTCAGAAAGCAATTCCTGGACAAATGTTTCTAAATCAGAATCAACCTATAATTCAAATAATCAATTGATTAATCTGGTAGATATGAGTTGGAATGATTCAGTTGAAGACTGGGAAAATGAACAAATGTCTAACCTTGCATCCGACTCTAATGACAATTTCATTTTACAGGAACTCCTGTTCTGGGATGTTGAAACGAATAGCTGGTATCATTTTGTCCGGTTTGAAATGGAATATGATGAACAGGAAAATCTTGTACTCTTGGCCGAAAAATACTGGGATGATGAATTGAAGGATTGGGCTTTAGATTACAGAACAGAATTTATTTACGACCATGGATATTCCTTCGATTTATTGGTCCTGCCTGTAGTAAATCCTTTATTTTTCAGGCACAAACTTGAATCAATCACCGAAAGTTCATGGAACGAAGAAACAGCATCCTGGGAAAAAGAAAAAGCTATCCATTATTATTACTCACCTTTAACAATGACTTTTGTACAAGCTGATATAGAACACCATGCAAAAATTTTTCCCAATCCTGTAGCGGATAGGCTTACCTTATGCTTATCCCCGGAAAATCTGCCTAAGACATTTGAACTATTTGACCAGCAAGGTTCCAAAGTGATGACCAGATACATAAAAGATGATGAATCAATTGATTTTTCTTTCCTTGAACCAGGCGTATATTTTTATCATTTGTACGATCAGAATAAAAAACAGAGCGGGAAGCTGGTGAAATTGTAGTCAGCTGCTTTCATACCTGCATTTTGCGATCTTTGACCGAATGGTATCATTCAGAAAAAAAGTGCAGGTTTATTTTAAAATGAAATCTAATGCGAAGAAGTATGCTCAGTAATGCTATAGGCTTATTAAAACGCTGGCAAACGGTTGGCAATATTCTTTGGCGTTTTGTTTTGGATTAATTATAAACCTAAACCCGGGAAAACATTTCAGGTAAGATATTCCCCTTAACAACGCTGACATTGCAGCACTTATTGAAACAAGGTATCTTATAATCGGTTCCCATGATTTAAAAAGACGCTTCAACTGAAGTGTCATCTAACCATTTGGAATCAACCATGAACATATTTACCAAAATTTAACCCAACTTTATGAGACCTGTTGATAATACCTCCGGACTTACCTTATTCCAACCGGATTTTCAGTTAAATTCAATTGCCTTCTCCTCTTCAGAGAGCAGGAAGGTATTTTTAAAATTTGCCAAAAAGCTCCTTATTTTCTTTTTTGCCTATATATTTTGTATCTCCATTCTGACAGCTCAGAGTAATCATGAAGTCATTTCAGATGATTTTTTCCCAAATCAACAGATAAAAGGCTTGAGGAGCACCCTGGAGCATCAATACAAAATGGATCAAATAAAAAAAATAAATTCATTCAATCTTCAGAACAGCATTCCTGAAAATGAAGACATCCTGAAGCTTGACAGTTTTGTTTATTATTTTAATTTTAGACCATCTTTCTCGCATTTTCGGATGCGAAAGTGTACTTTCAACTATGAGAATAAAAAACTTATCACAGTGGGTTAACCCCCTAAATGATGG
>DOWN01000154.1:4429-10758 GCA_003519545.1 Bacteroidota bacterium | reverse complement strand
TCTTTGTTCAAACTTTGATAATTTTTATAAATTTCATTAAAAATTACGAATATTCTTCTACAGTAAAATTTATGTTTAATTTTTTTATTCATTCAATTAGTTTGAATAAAAAAACAGGGTTATAAAAAAAGAAGATATAAATATCACTAACGAATATAAAAAAATTACTTCATTTGAATCTTCAAATCCATTCACCGTTTTAGGACCTAAATATAACAAATCATCCAAAAAATTTACTATCACTTGTTATCTGCCTCTGGCTCTTGATGCATGGGTGAAACCAAAAACAAAAAAAACTTCAAAACAATTTGAAATTCTGAATATGAAGAGAGTTCATCCTCTGAATATTTATCAGGCAGTTTACGATAATATCACAGAACCTTTTCAGTATAAAATTCAGTATCTTGATGAATTTGAAAATTTAATCGAAATAGAAGATGCGTATGCTTTTCCGTTACAGATTACCGATTATGATTTATACTTAATCGGTGAAGGCACTCATTATAAAATTTATGAAAAACTTGGTGCGAAAGTAAAAAAAGTAAACAAAACTATGGGAGTTCATTTTGCTGTATGGGCTCCGCATGCCAAGGCTGTCGCTGTGATTGGTGACTTTAATAACTGGAAAGAAGGTGCTCATCAAATGGAAAATATAAATACTTCGGGAGTCTGGAGTATTTTTATTCCTGAACTTTCTGAAGGTGAAAGATACAGGTATGTTATAAAATCAAAATTTGATACTACATTAAGATATAAATCAGATCCTTTTGCATTTCAGGCGGAAGTCCGTCCGCAAACGGCTTCAGTTGTAAATTCACTGAAAGGTTATAAATGGAAAGATCAGGAATGGATGAAAGCCAGATCGAAATATGATTTTAAGAAAAAACCTTTTTCGATTTATGAAGTACATCTCGGATCTTGGAAAAGAGATTTAAACGATGAAGAATTTAAAAATGAGTGGGGATTTATAAATTATAAAAGACTTGCACACGAAATAGTTGAGTATGTTAAGGAAATGAATTTTACACATATTGAATTGCTTCCGGTAATGGAGCATCCCCTCGATACTTCCTGGGGATATCAGGTTGTTAATTATTTCGCTCCCACAAGCCGTTTTGGAACTCCACAGGATTTTATGTATTTCATTGACCACTGTCACAGAAATGAAATCGGGGTTATTCTTGATTGGGTTCCTGCTCATTTCCCGACAGATGCTCACGGCTTGAATGACTTTGACGGAAAACAAATTTACGCTTATTCAAATCCTAAAAAAGGATTTCATAAAGATTGGGGAACTCTTGTATTTGATTACGGAAAAAACGAAGTTGTAAATTTTTTAATTTCAAATGCATTGTTCTGGTTTAATAAATATCACATTGATGGTATCAGAGTTGATGCAGTTGCTTCAATGCTTTATCTGAACTATTCAAGAAATGACGGAGAGTGGGAACCTAATATATTCGGTGGTCCTGAAAATCTCGAAGCAGTCGAATTTATAAAAAAACTGAATACCAATGTTCATAAGTATAATAAAGGCGTTGTTATGATTGCGGAAGAATCTACCAACTGGTTAGGAGTTACAAAACCTGTCCATCTTGGAGGGTTGGGATTTGATATGAAGTGGAATATGGGTTGGATGCACGATGTTTTAAAATATTTTTCAATTGATCCTGTTTTCAGAAAGTTCAATCATAATCATATTACTTTTTCTCTTTGGTATTCGTTTAATGAAAATTATTTACTGCCTATTTCCCATGATGAAGTTGTTCACGGTAAAAAATCTCTCTTTAATAAAATGCCCGGTGATGAATGGCAAAAGTTTGCTAATCTAAGATTATTCTTTGGCTTTATGTATGGACATCCCGGAAAGAAATTAAATTTTATGGGAAGTGAAATTGCTCAGGTTACTGAATGGAACTGTGAATGGATGCTGGACTGGGATATTAAAAACTATGAATATAACAGTATGTTAAATTTATATTTCAAAGATTTACAAAAATTATATTTGGAAAACAAAGAATTTTGGGAAATTGATTTTGAAAGCAAGGGATTTAACTGGATAGATTATTCAGACGCCGAACAGAGTGTTTTAAGTTTTATAAGATTTTCAAATGATAAAAAAAGTTATTTAGTTTTTGTTTGTAATATGACGCCTGTTGTTCGTGAAAACTATGAAATAGGCGTTCCTGAAAAAGGATTTTATAAAGAAATTTTTAACAGCGATGCTTTGATTTACGGTGGAAGTGGCAAAGGAAACCTTGGTGGACTTGAAGCATTAGAAGAAAAACGGTTCCACTATAATTATACTTTAAAACTCACACTCCCACCTTTAGCAATAAATATATTCAGATTTGATAAAGATTATCAGTTACCTTCAATCTGATTTGCATTATTTATTAAATACCATCTGTCACCAATTTTCTGAAATGCCAATGGTCTTATAAAGTTCTCTCCGTCAAATGTAGCAATCTTTTTTTCAGTATCTATAAATGGTTGAATTTCTTTTGCCTGTTTTAAAGTTGTAAGTAATTCAGATCTTTTTGTGGCATCAAAATCTGCTAACATACTCGAAGCCCCACCTTGAAGGTGAACAAGTCTCGGATCTACATAAGTATTCAAAAAATCTGTATATAATCCCATCTCAAGCATATTAATCATCGGTTGAAGTTCATTTCTGATTTCAGTCCAGTCAATTGCATATTCTTTTGAAGTTGAACAGGAAGAAAATACAAGCGAGAGAAAAAGAAATAAAAATAATTTATTAAATTTTTTCATAAGTTTTAATTTGTTCAAATTTAATTAAAATAAATCTAAAAATATATAAGCCATTATAGTGCTGAAAGCAAGCATTGAAAATCCCCACAACAATAAATTTCTGAAAATTTTATTTCTGTCTTCTTCTCTCACAGCCGCAAGACACAACGCTCCGAGAGTAGAAAGCGGACTCACGTCAACCATATGTGAACCTACGTTTATAGCGATTACAAGTTCGGTTACATTTAAGTTATTAACCTTTGCGATCAATCCCGGAATCAAATTCATAAACGTTGGCATCACAACTCCTGATGAACTGCTGTATAAGGAAATTAATCCTGTGATAAAAGCGAAAATTGAATTAATAAAATTTTGAGGAGTATTTTGTGCGATAAAATCAGTTGCCAAAATTAATCCTCCTGTTTTTTGAATCAAGCCAATCAAAACACTTATACCGGTCACAAGTAATATCGGCGACCAGGGAATTTCTTTTAAACCTTTGTCAAGTTTTCCGATTTTAAACAAAGCAAAAATTAATATTAAAACATAAGCACCTAATCCTATTGGAACATCAAATAATATTACAGACAGAATTAATAAATTTATTAATAATAGAGTAACAAGTTGTTTTTTTGAAAATGAAGCAGGTCTGTCAGGGAAATGATCTTTATCTCCCAGTGCATATTGTTTTGTTTTGTAACCTTTGAACAAGAAATATGCTATCAACGCACTGAAAGCCTGAAACAAAGCAGTGTACACAAATATTGTAAAATTTAAACTTTCAAGTTCAGGATGTATATTTTTTAAAAGTGTTGTACTAATAATTCCCGTTGGAGAAACCGGAGAGAATGTTCCTGCATTTGCTCCGGTGCAAATCATAATAGAACTTAGCAAAGGATTAATACTGAATTTATATCCGACTGCAATACCGAGCGGTGCTATAATAGCAACGGCGGCAATATTTCCCGGTCCTATTGCTGAAAGTGAGAATGCAAATAAAAATAAAAAAATTGGAATTAAAAAACTTTTTCCGTGTATTAACCATATCGCATCTTTGGAAATTTTTTCAAGAGTTCCATTTTCCTGAGTCATATAAAAAAGCAACGTAATCCCTACTAAAATGAGAAATAACTCATTCGGAAAAACAGATGACAATTCAGAAATACTTAAACCACCCACATAATATCCGATTCCCATTGCAAGCGAAATAGAAATTATGCCGGCATTGATATCATTTCGTAAACTGCCGATTATTATAGCAATTGCCAGAGCAATTAAACAGATTATTTCAAGCCCCATTATATAAAAACCATTGATTTTTCAAAAAAATATACATTTTGAAACTTTACATTGAAATTTCTGTAAAATAGATATAAATTAGCATATCAAAAACAAATTTTTAAATATCGGTTTTTTAGTTTTATTATTAAAATTAATAATAATAACACCGGTTATTTCGGTTGCACACTCACATGACATTTCTAATTGTTGCTGTGAGCACAATATTAGTGAATCCGAAATTTGTGAAAATGCAATTTCAGATGCAAATAATTTTTGCGGTTGTAATGTAAAACAATCTACTAATGATTTTCAGAAAGAAGAAATCATTAAGTTCTCTAATAATTCGAATCAATCTGATTATTATTTTATTGAGTCTGCAAATCTCTATCTCAATCAATTTGTATCTCAATCGAATTTATTAGTAACTCCACCATCCTTATCTTCAAATCAATCTTTATATCTGATTAATTGTAATTTTAGGATTTAGAGAAAAAATTAATTTTTTTTCTAAACTAAATTTACAAAAATGAAAATATTAATTTTATTATTCATAGTATTATTGAATAATGCAATATCTCAGGAATTATTTCCTGTAAGCGATGCTGCAGCAAATATATCCAAAAACAGAAAACAAGTTCAGGTTTATGTAAATGGGAATTCTGAAGAATCATCGTATTACAGATTAAATTACGGATTGACCGGAAAAGTAACTCTTCAGTTTCAGCAGAATTTTAAATACGAAAAAGGATCTCAGTCTTTAGGAGATATAGATCTTGAAGGTTCTTACAGATTTTTAACGGTTGATTCAAAAAACGAACATCTCCGGTCTTTAATGTTCTCACATTTCAGAATCCCTTTGGGTTTGGAAAATAAAGAAATAAATCATCACTATTTTATAAAACCTATAACCTCTGTAAACAGATCAGACAGTTATGTTATAAGTATAGGCAATGCTACCACATACCTGACCGGTAAATTGGCAATTAATTTTGACGGTGGATTTTATAAACCTTTTGGTTCAAATACAATTGATTACGGAAACTATTTCAGAGGCGGATTAAGTTTTGGTTATCTGGTTTTTCCAAATTCTTATAATAGTTACGAAGATGTAAATTTAAATCTTTATCTTGAGAGTAAGTATTTCAATTTTGCAAAAAATAAAATGAACGGTGTTGAAATTAATGACTCAGGAGGAGAAAGGTTAGATACTTATGCAAGTGCACAATTGATTTTTAATTCCGAATATATTCTTGAATTCGGATATATAAAATCATTTTCAAATTTAAAAATGAATCTGAACGGTAATTCCTACTTTGTATCATTCAGATTTTTATTCTTTTAAAAATTAAATATTTATAAAATGAAAACAATAATTTTAAATCTGATATTATTTTTAATATCAGTTTCAGTTTCCTTAGGTCAGAAAAATGATCAGCAGTTTTATTATCCTGCTTCACATAACTGGGTATTCAGTGAAAAATATCCTGATATAAACAGACTCCTTAATAGTTTCGATTATGGACACGCAGTTCTTTATGAAGAGTTATATAATAATCCTGAAAATATAAAAGACGTTCTTGAAACGGAGATTTATAATAAGTTAGTTAATGATATTTTAAAAAACGGTCCGGATATGAATATGCCGGAAGAATCTATTGCCCCAAACTATTCTAAACTTGCATGGAACGCAATGAATATGTTTGACTGGGCTCATAAACTTCATCGTCAATCTTATGACATACTTGCAGATGATAATATTAAAGATAAAGAAAAGGAGATGAAAAAAGTTCTGGATTATTATTTAAGCAATGAAAAACTCGCTTTCATTCCTGTTGCAAAATCTATGGATTTTATGGATAAACAATATTATTCAAAAGTATTCAGAGAAAAATTTCCTAAATATAATGGATTAGTTTGGGCATATCATTATCTTCAAATTGCTTTATATGATGCTCTTATGAAAGAAGAAAAATCTGATAGAGAAAATGCAATCAAGGAAGTTTATAATAATTTTTGGAATTATCTGAAAAATCCTCCGGAAAGTTTGCCACAAGAAATGCCAATGACAATGGAATTCTCTCCTGAATTTTCTAAAAAATATCCTGAGTATATGATTATATTCGATAACTTACATATGATGCATGATGTTATTTCTGATATTTTGGCAAATGAATCCGTAAAAGATAAATCAAAAGAAATTGAACTCGCAATTCAGAGAGTAAATGATAAAAATTTTATGATAGCAAAACCTGATGAACACAATCATAATTCCGATAAAAATAAAAAAGAAAATA
>DOWN01000154.1:0-4383 GCA_003519545.1 Bacteroidota bacterium | reverse complement strand
ACATAATCATTAATATATTCCTTATAAAATTTTTATTGATAAATATATCTTTCGCTCAGAAAGATTATTATAATACCGATCATAATCAACCGTTACTTACGGAAGATGCCTACTCTATTGAAAAATACGGAATGGATTTCAGATTATCACTCGTTGATTTTGAAATCAAAGGGAAAAATTATCATAATATTATTACTCCTGAAATTAAATATTCCTTTATTGATAATTTTCACTTGGGAGTGGGTGTAAATTTAGAAATGCACAAAGAATCTGAATGGAAATTTAACGGTGTTAAAGAAATCGAAATAAAAACATTTTATAATTTTAACAGAGAAAATCTTTCTCTTCCGGCTTTTGCAATTTCTGCCGGTTATATTTATGAAATCAATGATAATGAAAATGTAAGTTATGGAAATTTAAAATTTATTGCGACAAGAAGTTTTGGAAAATTAAGATCACATTTAAATGCAGATTTGAAATCTCCAATTAAAGATATTAAATTGAACAGAGATAATCTTTCTTTTGGTTTGGCTTTTGATTATCCTTTTCCATTTAATTCACTGCTGATGATGGGTGAGATTTATAATTACTCCAAAAACAGGAATCAAATTTCATTAGGTCTCAGAAAACAATTGAATAATTCTTTGCTAATTTACACTTCCGTTGGAACTGAATTTGGTCCCGAAAGAAAAAATGATTTCATTTTTAAATTGGGATTTTCATTTATGAAGGGTCTGATATTTTAATAAATTTTTGTTATTTTAATAAAGTTTAAAAATTATGAAACATTCAAATTTAAATAATGATCATATTAACACTATGGATCATTCTAATCACAACAATAAAGTGAATAATGATAATATGAACCTGACTAAAATAATTCTGCCTGTTAAAGGGTTATCCTGTGCGTCATGTGCAGCTTCGGTTGAAAGTATGTTAAAATCTCAAGAAGGGATAAATGATGTAAATGTAAACTTTGCAGATAAAACGGCTTTGATTAAATATGACAGTGAAAAAATTAATATCCCACAAATGCAGAAAGTAGTAAATAGCATTGGCTATGAACTGATTGACAATACTGTTAAGGAAACGATAAAAAAAGATGTGCATACAAATATGCATAATCACTCTGCAATGAAAAATCAAAATTCCGTGCATGACCATTCTTCAATGTCGGATGATTCTGAAAACGAACTTAAAAAGAAATTTATTGTAGCGTTAATTTTTTCTATTCCATTATTAGTCTTGGGGATGGTTTATCATAAACTGGAAAACGTAAATTTTATGATGCTTCTATTATCTTTGCCTGTAATTTTTTATGCAGGTAAAGAGTTTTATATCAGGGCTTTCAAACAGGCGATGCATTTAAAATCTACGATGGATTCTCTTGTAGCATTGGGAACAGGTGCTGCTTTTATTCTGAGCGTGGTAAATACATTCTATCCTAAATATTTAATAGATAGCGGACTGGAAGTAACCGTGTATTACGAATCGGCAGCAATAATAATAACATTACTCTTACTTGGAAAATATTTTGAAGCAAAAGCGACAGGTAAAACATCAGAAGCACTTAAAAAACTTATTAACCTTCAACCAAAAACTGCAATCGTTTTCAGACTTGGAACAGAACAGGAAATACCCGTTGAAGATATTGTTAAAGGTGATGTTATTTTAATCAAACCCGGACAGAATATTCCTGTAGATGGAAAAGTGAAGGAAGGATTTTCAGTTGTTGATGAAAGTGTTGTTACGGGAGAGCCAATCCCCGTAGAGAAAAAACAAGGTGATCAGGTAATTTCCGGTTCAATAAATAAATCAGGTTCATTCCAAATGATTGCTGAAAAAGTTGGTTCGGAATCTATGCTTGCAAGAATTATTGAACTCGTACGAGAAGCACAGACAAGCAAAGCACCATTACAAAAAATTGCGGATAAAATTTCTTCAGTTTTTGTTCCGGTAGTTTTAGTGATTTCTGTTGTAACATTTATTGTTTGGATGTTTACCGGACATTCTCCTGCATTTCCTCATGCTTTTATAACTTCCGTTACAGTTCTTGTTATTGCTTGCCCTTGTGCACTTGGCTTGGCTACTCCTACTGCTATTATGGTTGGAATTGGTAAAGCAGCATCTCATGGAT
Source organism: Bacteroidota bacterium (assembly GCA_003519545.1). Classification (GTDB taxonomy): domain Bacteria; phylum Bacteroidota; class Ignavibacteria; order Tepidaquicellales; family Tepidaquicellaceae; genus UBA9002. Next base: position 2,246 of record DOWN01000154.1, on the reverse strand, counting down.
TATTATTTAAGAATGCGGAAGCACTCGAAAAACTTAAGGATGTAAATTCAGTTTTGCTTGATAAAACCGGAACTATCACAGAAGGAAAACCTGAAGTTAATAATATAGATTGGAAAATCAGCGATGATGAAAAAAATAAACTTGCCGATATATTTTATTCACTTGAGATGTTATCTGAACATCCTCTTGCAAAAGCAATTTCAGTATATTTGAAAAATCAGAATTCAAATAAAGTTGATTTGAAAAATTTCACAAATATTCCCGGTGGTGGTGTTTATGCGGACTTTGGAGAGAAAAAATATTTTGCGGGTTCATTTGATTTTGTAAGTAAATATGTGACAAATAAAAATTCAAATGAAGCAGATGATAAAAATTCAGAAATGCATAACGGCTCATTAGTTTATTTTTCTGACAGCAATAAAATTCTTGCGAAAGTTTTGATTTCTGATACTATTAAATCAACTTCAAAAGAAGCAATATCAGAATTGCATAGTCGTGGAATTGAAGTATATATGGTAACAGGTGATAATATGAATTCTGCAAAATCAGTTGCAGGAAGTGTGGGTATAAAAAGTGAAAATATTTTTGCAGGTGTAACACCCGACAAAAAAAATGAAATTGTTAAAAAAATTCAGCAACAAGGAAAAAAAGTTGCTATGGTAGGCGACGGAATAAATGACTCTCCAGCACTTGCTCAGGCAGATGTCGGCATTGCCGTCGGAAGTGGAACAGATATAGCAATTGAATCTGCTGAAGTTGTCTTAATGAAAAGTGATTTGATGAATTTAGTTTATGCATTTAAAATTTCGAAAGACACAGTGAGAACAATTAAAGAAAATTTATTCTGGGCTTTTATTTATAATGTTATCGGAATTCCAATTGCTGCAGGTATTTTATATCCAATAAACGGGTTCTTGTTAAACCCAATGATTGCAGGTGCTGCTATGGCATTCAGTTCTGTTTCAGTTGTTTTAAATTCATTAAGACTGAAAGCAGGTAAATAATAACAATCAATAATTTAAAATGAAAATAAGTTGTTGGAAATTAATTTCAACTCTTCAGCCGACATAACCGAATCACATCCCGCTTCAAAAGCGGGATTTTTTTGTTCTGATTTTAAAGTATAATAACCGGTAATTTTTTTATGCGATGAATCAGGACTTTTTCTGATTTTTTTTATAACATCTAAAACATCAGTCTTGCCGTATTCTAAATCTACAAGTATAAGATTTATATTTTCATCTCCCGCTCTTTTTATAAACTCTAAATCATTATCGTATAATTCATAAGTAACCTGGTGATTTAACTTTGTTAAAGTCAGAGCAGTTATTCTTAAAATTTCAGAAAGTGAATTATTTTCTGATAAATTTATTATTCTTCTTGTCATTATTATTTAATTCTTTAAATTTTTTTTCCAGCCACCATTTATAAGCAATGTATTTATTATTTTTTATTAATTTAACAAATTTTAATTCTAAATTTGAATTATATTGAACTTCCATTTTTATTAAATATTCACACGCTTTACAAAAATTTAAAGGCGGTAGTTTATATGAATCAGCAAGTTTTGAATTTTTTTTCAAAAACACTTTATAAGTTTTAATTAATGAAAGTGCATTTTCCCAAGATTTAGTTTGAATGTAAATCAATAACTGAAAATCTTTAATTTTCATATTAAAAAAATATTCATTTGATCTGATTCTTGATAATAGTTCTAAAGTTTTCCCAAATTCATTTTTGTAGAAATGAATTGCAGCGTTACATAAATTAATTGAATCTTTTTTCAGATTTACGGGTAACGAAGCGGAAAATTTTTCGATAATTTTTTCGGCTTTGTTAAAATCTTTAAGTTGAAGGAAAGTTTCTACAGATAAAAATATCAATACAAAATTAATATTCAGCGAAATATTGTTTTGAAATAATACGTTTGAAAATAATTCTCCTTTATCTTTTAAAAATTTTTTATCTCCTTCAAGAATTTTTTCATTGATGTATGAATGTAATACAGCGAAAATATTGTTTATAGTTGTTTTGTTAAGTCTGTTTAGCAGTTCAAAATATAAATTTTTAAGATTATTGTAATTTGAAATATTTTCCTGGTCAGTATAAATTAAAATTTTATAATAAAACAAAATTACATATGGATTTTCTATGTAATTTTTATGTTTTTTTAAAAAATCCAAAACAGGTTTCAATAAATAATAATTATGTGTTTGTTTGTGTATATATTTGCTTTGATGTAGGAG
>DOWN01000304.1 GCA_003519545.1 Bacteroidota bacterium | reverse complement strand
GTATTAAGAAAATTAAAAATAAACTTAACAGTTCATCAAAAAGATTAACTCAGGATTCACAAAAGTTCAATAAGAAAATTTCTGTATTGATACCTGTGAGAAATGAAGAGAATAATATTTTGAAATGTTTAAATTCGGTTTTACGTGAAAAACATATTGAATATGAAATTATAGTTTTGAATGACAACTCCACTGACAATACGGCAAATATTCTAAATTCAATTAATAATCAAAAGGTAAAAATAATTCAAGGTGAACCACTGCCGGAGGGATGGGTTGGAAAGAATTTTGCTTGTCACCGGTTAAGCGAGTCTGCAACAGGAGATTATTTGCTTTTCATTGATGCTGATACTGAGATTAAAGAAGGCGGACTTTTGAGTGCGGGGCTTTTTATGGAAAATGAAAATCCTGATTTGCTTTCTGTGATGCCGGAAGAAGAAACGAAAACATTTTGGGAAAAAATTGTAATACCAATGCTTCATTTTACTGTTATGAATTTTTTACCAATAGCACTTGTGGAATATGCAAAAAGTGAAAAACTTCTGATGAGTAACGGACAGTTTATGATGTTTAAAAGGGAAAGTTATTTTAAAAGTGGAGGACATAAAAAATTAAAAAATAAAATTGTTGAAGATGTTTGGTTTGGAAGACTGATAAAACAAACCGGAGGTAAAGTAATTTTTGCTGATGGTGTGGATATAATTAAATGCAGAATGTATTCGGATTTTATCGGGGTTTGGAATGGTTTTTCAAAAAATTTGTTTCCGGGAATATCATTTTCAATAATAGGTCTGATTAATATTTTTATTTTATATGGAGTTTTATTTGTTTTACCTTTATTAATTCTAATCTATTCATTGTTTACAGTTAATACTGATTTAATAAAATTATCTGTAATAAATTTTTTTATACCGGTTATTATAAGGATATTACAGGCGATAAAATTCCGACTTTCTGTTATATATTCGTTCACAAATTTTATCGGAAGTTTTATGATAATTTTATTCGGTATAAATTCTTTAAGGATTTTAAGATTCGGCAGAGGTTCGCAATGGAAGGGAAGATATTATAAAGAATCAGAAATAAAGTAAGTTTATAAAAAAATTAATATAAGTGAATAAACAATTGCTCCGCAGAAAAAACCCCAATAATTTGATTGTCTCTGCTCAGGAATTTCTTCCCGTATTACATTTAAAATTATTCCTCCCGATAGAAAAGCAAACAGGATTAACATTACGGTATGATTGACATATAAAAGAACACCGATGAGCCAACCAGAAATTGACGCTGCAGCAAAATACCATCTTGTATATTTTTTATATAATAATCTGTGGTATTCAAATGAATTATAATCAACAATTAATAAGTGAGTGAACATTGCAAACCAAAATAACATTAACTGAATTATACTGCTAAACTCTTCATCGGCAATAATATATGCAATCAAAAAATTAAAAAGAAAATAGAGTAATGAATGAATATAGTAAATATGGTTTTCAGTATTATCAAGTTGATTATGATAGCTGTTGTTTTGTTTTGATTTGTAAGCGTAATGCTCAATTCCATAGAAGATTAAAAAACCCATCAGAGAAATGAGATATATATGGTAATCAAAAAATTTTAATAACGGTTCATTAAGATTTTTTATATAATTTTGTCCGGTTGCCAATTCAGGAAAAATATGAACGAATACATAAGCAACCGAAATACCGCCAAAAAAAGAAATCCAGAATTTTTTATGAATGCTTTTAAAATAAAATAAACGGTGTGCGTTAATATGAATTATACAAATCAAAATAATTAGTATAAACGTGAATATATCACGTGGCAAACCGTCAGTTAATTCATTTAAAAATTCCATGCAGTAAAATAATTAAGATTTTTACTTAAATAAAGTTAATCAAATCTTTTAATATTTATGATATTTTAAATTTTATTTTTAGTGTGTATTTTAGTGAAAATGGAAGTAACCGATAAAAATAATTTACCTGATAAAATAATTTTCCACGTTGATATGGATGCCTTTTTTGCTTCATGTGAGGAATCTATAAATCCCGAATTAAAAAAGAAACCTTTGATTGTCGGTGGAACAAGGGAAGACACAAGGAGTATAGTATCCTGTCCTAATTATCTTGCAAGGGCGAGAGGTGTTAAAACTGCTATGGCTTTGACTAAGGCAATGCAACTTTGTCCTGACGGAAATTTTATCAGATCAACGAGGGGTTTATATTCAACTTATTCCAAAAAAGTAAGAGAAATTTTTTATAACTTTACACCTCAAATTCAACCTATCAGTATTGATGAAGCATTTCTGGATGTAACAAAAGTTCTTCATCTTCATAATTTTGACCCGGTATTACTTGCAAAAAGAATAAAAGATGAAATTAAAAATACTTTAGGCATAACCTGTTCGATTGGAATTTCCACAAGCAAAGTATGCAGTAAAATTGCATCAAAAGAAAATAAACCTGACGGAATAACATTAGTCCCTTTTGGAAAAGAAAAAGAATTTTTATCAGAATTAAAAGTTGAAAGAATTCCCGGTGTTGGCAAAGCAATGCTTCCGAAACTTCATAAATATGGGATATATAAAATCGGGGATATTTTAAAATTTGAAAAAAGTTTTTTTGAAGGTGAGATTGGAGATTTTTCAGGGTTCTTATGGAATGTAGCACAAGGTTTGGATAAAAGAGAAGTAAGAATAGAAGAGGAAGACAGAAAATCATTATCAAAAGAGAATACATTTAATGCCGATACTAATGATATGAATTTTTTGAGAAGGGAATTGAACATACTTCTTGAAAAAGCATGTTTCAGAATGCGAAAAGAAAAACTTCTCGCAAAAACAATTACGGTTAAAGCAAAAGGATATGATTTTACTGTTATTCAAAAATCATATACAAGACCTGTATATTCAAATCTAGAAAGTGAAATGTATGAGGATGTTATGGAGTTACTTGATAAGGTTATGAAAAGCGGAAAGAAGGTTAGACTTATAGGAATAAAACTTTCCGAACTTATAGATGAAACTGATTACGTTCAGGAAGAAATGTTTATGGACGTCGCAACAAACAAACGTCTCACAGAAAATATAGATAAGTTGAGGAATAAATTTTCATTTGATATTATTAAGTATGGAAAGAGTTTGAAGTAAAAGACACTTTTTCACCCTGTAATTTCCTTCTTAGTGTTCTTTAGATTTATGATATTTAAACCGCTGACGTAAAATCCCTGAATATATTTTTGTAATAAATAAATTTGTTCGTTGTAATATAAGAATAGCCAAGCGGCATCTTCTGTTACAATTTGTTGCATCTTTGAATAAATTCTCAACCTCTCATTCATATCGGTTATTTTCAACGCATCCTCATATAACATATCAGTAACGGGATTATTATATCCGACTCTGTTTGGTCCGTTTGGAGTAATATTTTTACTGTAAAATAACGCCATAAAATTTTCAGGATCGAAATAATCCGCTCCCCAACTCGCTCTCCAAAAAGCAAACTTACCATCTTCCTGATTAGATAACAAAGTTGCCTGCATCATCTGTTCAAGTTTTATGTTCACTCCAATATCTTTTAATTGTTCCTGAACTGCAATTGCGATAGATTTCTGTATTTCATCATTACCGGTTACTAAAGTTAAATTCAATCCTTTACCATCGGGATAACCACTTTCAGAAAGCAAGGTCTTTGCTTTTTCTTTATCATATTTATATCCTATAATACTTGTATCATATCCTATTAATCCTCTCGGAACAGGTCCATGTATCGCAGGATACCCTCTGTTTTTTAAAACAAACTTTATTATCTTTTCTCTGTCAATCGCATAATTCATTGCCTGTCTTAATTTTTTATTTCCTGCAAACGGTCCTTCTTTACCTCCGGGTAAATTTGGATCTTGCATTAACCCGAGAAATACTGTTTGTAACCAGGGCTGTTTAACCATTATAAAATTTCTTGTTTGCGGGTCAATTAAATTTCCGGTTTCATCCGTAAGTTGATCATAAGTTTCAGATGATGGTTCGTGATAATCATATTTCCCGTTCACAAAATCAAGAAATTCTGTTTCAGATGATTGAGTGAAAAATATTTCAATTCCGTCGAGATATGGTAACGGATTTCCTTCTCTGTCTTTATCCCAGTAGTTTTCATTTTTTATAAATGAAAGTTTTTTATCCTGTTCCCATGATACAAATTTAAATGCTCCTGTGCCTACAGGATGCTGTCCGAACTTCTCTCCGTAAAATTCAACTGCTTCTTTTGGATAAACATATCCGTAAGACATTGTAAGCAAACTTAAAAATGGAGCAAATGGTGAAACAAGTTTTATGATTAGCGTAGAATCATCCGGTGCCTGAATTCCGCTTATCTCTGTAATTTTTTTTCCTGTATCTGACGACATTGAAGCATTGAATTCTTTTGCTCCTGAAATCTTATCTCTGAAAACCCACATTCCTCTCGATTTTGTTACCGGGTTATTGACACGTTCCAAACAATACTTAAAATCAGATGCCTTTACATCTCGCGTTTTCCCATCTAAACCTGAAAAACATTCATCTTCATGGAATTTAATCCCTTGTTTTATATTGAATGTATAAGTTAGTCCGTCTTCAGAAACTTTCCATTCTTTTGCAAGACAGGGGATTATATTATTATTCCTGTCGAACTGCACAAGTCCTTCCATAACATTTGATAAAGCGAATATTGACTGATTAGAGTTTGACATTACAGGTTCAAGAGTTTCAATTCCAAGATGTAAATTCATTCTGAATATATTTTCAGAGGACTTGTTTGTATTGTTGCAAGAAAGAAAAATTAAGGAAAAAATCAGTATAGATAAAATTTTCATTAAAAAATTATAGATTTTAGAAATATTTTGATTTGCTTAAATTAAGAAAATTAATTATCAATTTAAGTTTAATAATATATTAATTCTGTAGATGGACGAAACGACAAAACATAAAATAAGGCGTGCACATTTTTTTATAAGTAATGACAGAACAAAAGAATTCTCAGCAACTGATTATCTCGTTGAATTTGAAAACATTAAAGAAATTCTGGACAGGAATTTAAAAAAATCAGGGAATAACGAGTATTTAAAATTTTTCAGTGATTCAGGTGAGACAATTTCATATTCATATTCTGAATTCATAAATGAGGTAAATAAATTTTCGTCTTTTTTGATTGAAAAGGGGATTACAAGAGAAAACAGGGTTGCAACTTTTTCACATAATCACAGTGATACAGTAATTTTATATTTTGCACTTTGGAAAATTGGAGGAGTTGTCGTACCTATCAATGTAAATGAAGAACCTGACAGGGTTGAATATATTTTGGAAAATTCAGAATCCAAACTTGTTTTCACAAGAAATGAATATGAAAATAAATTGTCTGGTTTAAATTTAAAAAATTGTATTCCTGTCTCATTTGAAAAAATTAAAAATGAAATATCAGGTTATGAAAGCAAGTTAGATGAGTTAAATAATAAAATTGAAAAATTTGATAAAGAGACTGAGGCAATGATAGTATATACATCAGGCACAACAGGGAACCCAAAAGGTGTTGTGTTAACTCAGTATAATTTAATGGTCGATGCAAAATATATTTCTGAATGGCATAATGTTCAAACGGGTGATACGATGATGTGTGTTTTACCGATTCATCATGTTAACGGAACAGTTGTAACAATTATGACAACTATGTATGCCGGTGCGAGACTTGTTTTAAATCAAAAATTTAATACCGAAAAATTTCTTGAAAGAATAGCGAATGAAAAAGTTAAAGTAGTCAGTGTTGTGCCTACTTTACTTGCATTTATGTTAAACTCCGGCATTGACAGAAAAAATTATGATTTAACAAACTTCAGTCATATTATTTGCGGGGCAGGTCCGCTTAATTGTGAACTTGCAAAGAATTTTGAAACTAAATTCAAAATGAGAATTGTTCACGGTTACGGATTATCTGAAACTACGTGTTACAGTTGTTTTATCCCGATGGACTTAACTGAAGAAAATCATAATAGATGGCAAAATGAATTTGGTTTTCCTTCAATCGGAATTGCGATTGATTGTAATGAGATGGATATACAGGATGAACACGGAAATTCTCTTAATGAAGGAGAGAAAGGAGAAATTGTAATTCGCGGTCATAATGTTATGAAATATTATTTCAATAATGAAGAAGTTAACAGAAAAACTTTTGAATACGAATGGTTCAGAAGCGGTGATGAAGGTTTTTTTAAATATGATAATACGGGTTACAAATATTTTTTTATAACAGGCAGATTAAAAGAGTTATTTATTCGAGGAGGTGTTAATATTTCACCATTGGAAATAGATGAAGTATTGTCCGGCATAGATTATATTAAGTCTGCAATTTCAGTTGGATTTGAAAATGACTGGTATGGGGAAGAGGTTGGTGCTTTGGTTATGTTAAATGATGAAATTGACGGTAAACCTGAAGATGAAAAAGAGAAGATAAAAGATTATATTTTAAAAGAGTGCGGAAAAAAATTACCGTTTTATAAAACTCCAAAAGTTGTAATATTCTCAGATTCAATTCCTGTTACTTCAACAGGTAAATATCAAAGAAACAAAGTAAAAAATTTATTTAAAGAATGGAAAGGAGTGCAATTTAAAAAATGAAAAATATTAAAATGATGTTGAAAGTATTAATTGTATTATTAATCATTTCTTTGGGTTTTTC
>DOWN01000302.1 GCA_003519545.1 Bacteroidota bacterium | reverse complement strand
GAGTATATATAAACACAAATTTGAGTGAAAGAAAAATGTTTAAAATAAAATGCGAAAAAATATTTGTTAGGTTTAAATTTTTGAATTTTTTGTTTAAATCCAACTTCTTCAGATTTTGCCCGAAGACCACCGGATTTGGCTTTAAAATGGAAAACTCTCAATGATTTATCATTAATAATAATATAGCCAAATTTCCAAACCCGTAAACCAAAATCAATATCATCGGATTGACCATATCTTTGATCGAAACCACCTACGTCAACAAATACTGATTTCTTGCAAGCAAAATTTCCTGCACATAAACCAATTACAGGTCTTAAATTTCTTTGTTTATTGAAATAAGTTGACAAAAAAGTGAAAATAACATTTGGATGTTTAAAATCAGGAACAAACCTTTCAATTTTTCGATTCGGATGATCCAAATATGCCCCTTCAATTATGTCAATACGTTCATTATTTAAATGCTCAATATAAGAAGCAAATATGGTATTCGATCTTAACTCAATATCATCATCAATAAATAATAGGTATTCATTTAAAGCAATAGAAACAGCAATATTCCGAGCACGACCAGAACCTTGTGGATCAATTTTTAAATATTTAATAATTCGCTTTAGATCATAATTATATAAAAATTCCAGAAATAATTTTGAATCTTCAATATTACTTTGATCTACAATTATTATTTCATCAGGTAAAATTGTTTGAGTTGTAATTTCAAGTAATAAATTTTTAAGATACTCATATCTATCTAAAGTCGGTATTATTAAACTAAATTTTTTTTCCAAGATTTAAAATTTTATTTATAGAAGAAATAAGATTATCAAGTGGATCTATATCGAAGTCTAAAGAACAAACTTTTTTTAGTAAATGCAATCTTTCAAACTCTTTTTCAGAGTATTTTTTAGGGTAATCAGATACAAAATCAGAAATACAGTTTATCATATCGAAAGTACTATTTACTATGTGAACGGCACCAGAATTAACAATTAGTAAAGCATGCAAATAACGTGAGTTTTGAACAGTGATAAATCTCTTAGTGTTTTCATCCGTATTTAAATCATAATTTACATTAATTACAGGTTTTTTACAATAAATAGCATCAAAGGTAATAGTTGAAGCAGCATTAATTAAAACATCGCAATGAGAAACCGCGTTAACCCAATCTTTTAGAGAATCAACTGATGGAAAATCTCGTTCAGTTAATCTTTCACTAACCTTTTGAACAAAAACAGGAAACTTACACTCAGATATCACTGAATCCCAATCCTGTACATCAAAAAATGCCGGATGAGGGCGGACTACAAACTGAACTTTATCAATAAAATCACAAGTATTTAATTTTTCTAATAAATCCAAAAGCATATAATCTTCCCTGAACTGATTTGGAGTACCCATTGCATATAAAATTGTTAAACGATTAGAATCTAAATTCAAATTATTAAAAAAAATATTTTTTGGAAGTTTATATTTTTCTATTTTTAAAAGTTCATATTGTGGATTACCGATTACAAAAATTTTATTGGTATTAATATATGGATAAAAATAACTCATTTCATTGATCATTTGTTCAGACCAAGCAAAATAAAAATCATATTTAAACAAGAACCTACTCTTTGAAGTTATATTGTCAAAACCTGCAATTAAAGCTATTGTTGGGATTTTATGTTTTTTACATAAATTTGCATATAAGACATTATAATCACGGTAAGGCCAACCAAAAATCACAGCATCATATTTGCTTATGTTTTTTAAAAATTGAGAGTCAAATTTGTTAAAAAAGTGGCAATAAAAAGAAATAAAAAAAATAACAAATGAGTTAAATAATTTAGTAAGTTTTAATTTTGAAATAATGGATGCAATAAATTTGTATGAATGATCAATGTCTTTGTTTTGTTCAAAAGAGAAAATATGTTTTGTCTTAGATTCTTTAAGATAATAATCCCATGAATAATTTAATATTTTTTTTAATGATGTGAAAATTTTAGTTGGAAGATAAATTTCCTTAATATTAAAAAATTTTTCAGATTGAAATTCTTTTGATACTGCAACAGTACTTTTTACTGTTGTGTAAACATCAACAGAAATATTATTCTCTTTTAAGCGATCTAATAATGAAGTATATAATAAAAGCCTTTCATTATAATACAGACCTGAAATAAATGCAATTTTACGCATTTGAATTTTGTTTAGATAGAAAATATTCTGCAAGTATAAAATCAACTTCTGAATCAATATTAACACTTCTTGACTCAGGCATTACATAGCCAGAACAAGAATCACCTTTAAATGAATTTTTATTTACCAAAACATCTCTTTTACATCCATACACGGCACCATTGACCATATAAACAGGTGGTAATGATTGACGAGGTGGGTTTTCCAAACCCGTGTCTATAAAATCGAACAGCAAGTTTTCTTTAAATATTTTCATTTTGTAGGGATGCCAATTATTAACATTAACTATGCTAATAACACCATCAGTATTATTATCTTTCATTAAGTTAATGCTGTTATCAATATCTTCAACACTTCTTAACGGGGTAGTTGGTTGAAGCATTAAAACATAATCAAATTTCTTTCCGTAGAAAAGCTCGCTTTTTAATAATGCATCTTTTATTGTTGGAACAGCTAATGCACTGTCAGAAGATAATTCTTCAGATCTTAGAAACGGAACATCAGCGCCGTAGTTTTCAGATATTTTTTTAATTTCAATATCATCAGTAGAAACAACTGTATTATTTATTAATTTCGAGCTTAAAGCAGTCTTAATGGTAAAGTAAATTAATGGATAACCACAAAGAATTTTTATATTCTTTTTTTTAATACCTTTTGAACCGCCCCGGGCAGGAATCACTGCAAGTATTTCCATTAATCCTCCTCCCAATTATAAGTGTATTTGCCGTTGTTGACTGAAGCAAATCTTCCCCTATAATAATCCCTATTTAAAAGTTCTATTTGTGATAACTCTCTAAACTCTTCGCCAAACATTTGTTTAAATTCAGGAACTAATTCATTAACCAATATTCTTAAATCCATTAATTTCATTTTTGCAAATTCACTTAATTCTTTTAAAAGCTGAGGATTTATTGAAACCGGACCATCTTTTGATTCGTCTTTTTTGAGAATGGTGAAATGACGTTCAATAATATCAGCACCGAAAGCTAGTGCAGCTATTGAAGCTTTTATACCATCTTTTTCAACCAAAGAGTGGTCACTAAACCCAACATCAGGTGATAATTTCTTTAAATAGTTTATTCTATTAAGATTGGTCTCATTCAAAGGAGTTGGGTAAACAGTTATGCAATGAAGCAATGTAAATTTTTTATTTATTGAATTTAAATAATTAACTGTAGATTCAATTTCATTGTCAAAAGTAGCACCAGTGGAAATTATAAGATGTTCAAATTTTTCAGAAATTAATTTTATTAAGGGAATAGAGCCACAATCATAACTAGCAATTTTAATAGTTTTCCAAGGAAATTTAGAAAGATACTCTACGGAATTTTTAGTGAAACAAGTTGTTAATGGAATTACTCCGGCTTTCTGACATTGTTCAATAAAAAACCAATGATCTTTATCAGAAAGTTCTAATTTCTTTAGCCTCTCATATTCAGACCTATATGGTCTTTTAATTACTTTTTGAATCCCATTTTCAACGACTCCATTTTCAAATCTTTCTCGAAAAGTTAAATCTTCAGCATTTATTGATTGGATTTTAACAAAATCAGCACCTGATTCAGAAGCAGCCCAAATCATCTCATTTAATAAATTTTTATCACCATTGTGATTTTGACATAACTCAGCAATTATTTTTGCCATTTAGAATGTTTTTAATTATTGAAACAAATTGAAAAACACCATCTTTATTTAAATCATTAAATGAGTTTTGGTATTTCGACTTTACAGAAGAAAAAATATTTATTAAATCTATCATATTATTGTTCTCATTAAACTCTTGACCAATTATTAAATTGTCAATAACTTTAGAATTAAACTGAATTTCATAATTAATATCCTTTATATAAAAAATTGGTATTTTATTCATAACACAATCAGATATTATTCCTAAACCTGCCCTAGAGACAATTAAATCAATAAACGATAAACTATCAATATCAAAATCAAATAAAAATACATCTTTATTATTTTTTAAATTTATGTAAATGGATTTATC
>DOWN01000339.1:10032-12606 GCA_003519545.1 Bacteroidota bacterium | reverse complement strand
ACCTCTCAGAGGAAACTGCTGACCTGCAAAAAAAATACAAGAACACAAATTTTCAGATAACCGAGTTTAATTATCCTGAAATTTACAATTTAAACGACAAAAAATTATTAACAATTTCGCTTTCATAAGTAAAGAAAAAAATTAAAGATAAAAAAATTAATGTTCAAATATATTCTCCTTTCATTTTTTATATGTAACATCACACTTGCACAGAAATATCAACTGACAGGTACAGTTTATGATTTAAAATTTAATTCAACTGTCGGATTTGCAACTTTAAGAATCGAAGGTACAAATCAGGTCAGCACGTCGGATGAAAACGGTGTTTACAAATTTTTGCTTCCGGAAGGAGGATATAAAGTTGTAACTTCTCTGATTGGATATTTTTCAGATACGATATATGTTAATATCGAAGGAGGAGATATTGTAAGAGATGTTTATCTTAAACAGTCTGAAATTCTCACCGAAGAAATTACGGTTAGCGGTGAAGATCCTGCATATGAGATAATCAGAAATGCCATTAATTATAAAAATAATTTCAACAGCCGGCTTAAAGAGTATAAGTATGAAGCATATTCAAAACTTGTTTTGAAATCAAATCAGATGAGTGTAAAAGATACTGCCATAATGAAAGATAAAAACGAGATGGGGATATTCAGCATTTTAGAATCGGAGAGTATCGGATATTTCAGAAAACCAAATGAGTTTAAAGAAATAATAGTTTCAAAAATTGAAACTGCAAACACCAGAAGAGGCGTTGCGTTACCTTTTGTCGTGAATTTTTATGATGATAATGTTGATTTGCAGGAGTTTAAAGTGCCCGGACCGATAAGTAATGATGCGTTTGATAATTACGATTACCGACTGACAGGAACAACAACAATAGATTCCCTTACAGTCTTTAAAATTGAGATGAAAAATAAATCAGAACTCGTACCTCAATTTTCGGGAACGTTATATATACTTGATTCAATTTTTGCACTTATGAAAATTGATTTGACTACAAACAATGCGGCGAAGTTAAGATTTTTTTCAAACATAAATTTCAAACAAAGTTTTTCACCATTTACAGATACACAAAAGTATGAATACTGGTTACCGACTGACAATCAGATTAACGGGACGGGATCTTTGCTCGGATTTTTGCAATTCAAAGCGGAAGTATTTTCAGTTGTAAAAGATTATCAGATAAACATTCCCGCACCACCTGGAACGTTTGATAAATACATTATCAAAGTTCAGCCGGGAGCATCAAAAGATTCATCTTACTGGGCAAAGAACAGACTAATCGAACCTACACCTGAGGAAGAGTTTGCATATAAACAAATAGAAATTAACGAGGAAAAAAGAAAAACTGAAATTACAATAAGTCCGACTGCGATAAACTTCGGAGAAAATTTTGCAAGTGTTCCATTGAGTTATTATCATTATAACAGAGTAGAAGGAAATTTTCTCGGATTGAATCTCCGATACAGAGCGGACAGATGGAGAACAGGAGCGGATGGGATGATAGGATACGGACTTGATGATCAAAAATTAAAATATGAACTGAGTTTCAGACAGAGATTGCTTCCTGACAGGTCATTAAATTTTGGTGCGGGAATTTACAGAAAACTTACCACAATGAATTTTGATGTTTTTTTTCTTGCGAGATTTTACAATTCAATGACTTCTTTAGGTATTAAAGACGATCAGTATGATTATATGTATAATTCAGGTTGGTTTGCAAGAATTAATTACTCACCTGTTCCACTATTCAGATTTGAAGGATCTATTCAACAGGAAAAACAACAGAGTGCTTTTAAAAATACTAATTTTAGTTTTTTAAAAAATGATCAGTTATTCAAAGCCAATCCTCCTATAAATGATGCATTTTCCAGAAGTGTGGGATTTTCTATGAGGTTAGATCCAAACAAATATAAATATATAGATTGGGGAGATGATAATGAATCAAGACTAAGACTGACTAATTTTCCAACGATTGAATTTTCATACGAGAATAATTCAAAAAATCTAGGAAGCACTTATGATTTCAGAAAATATTCAGTGATGATGAACGGAAGAAACAGGGCGGGATTTTTGTTGAATGTTACTTACAAAATGGGTTTTACTTATCTCAACGGAGAAGTTCCTTATCAAAGTCTTGCATACTTCAATGCAAACCCGGGAGGTATAAATCCTGCACTTGGATTTAAAGTGATGAGGTATCAGGAATATCTCGGCGATAAATTATTTTATTTAAATATTGAGAATGATTTTGGAAAATTAATTTGGGGAAATTTTCCATTGCTGAACACACTTAACTTTGTGGCATTTTACAATGCAGGAAGAAGTGAAATTTCAGCGAAGAATTTTAATCTCTCATCATACAAAGGTTACAGCGAAACGTCAGGTATATATCAGGAAGCCGGGGTTGGAATCGGAGGTATCTTGAGTTTATTCCGTCTTGATTTTGCCTGGAGACTGAATAACTTCAAAGACGGCAAAAATTTTAATGTAGTTTTGACAGTTGATAATTTCTAAATAAGATAATTCGTTAAATTGAAAAAACCTCTGAAAATGATTAATTTCTTT
>DOWN01000339.1:9226-9970 GCA_003519545.1 Bacteroidota bacterium | reverse complement strand
A
This sequence comes from Bacteroidota bacterium, assembly GCA_003519545.1. GTDB lineage: Bacteria > Bacteroidota > Ignavibacteria > Tepidaquicellales > Tepidaquicellaceae > UBA9002. The sequence goes on along the minus strand of DOWN01000339.1, from coordinate 9,969 downwards.
ATTAAACTGACAAGATTTGATTAAATTTCTGACAATTATTTTGACCGTTTCATTTTTAATTTTTTCTTCTGATGTATATTCAAAAGAAAATTTCAATGTTGGTAATTTTAAAAGAAACGATGAACGAAAAGATAACAGATTAAAACATTCACTTTGCAAACAGACATTTAAGGACATTGCAAAGGGACTTTCAAATTCCAATGTTTCACTTATTACGATTTACTTTGATTCGGAAGTTTATCTAAATCTGATTGGAACAGAAAAAGGATATTACAGCAATTCACATGCAGAACTTATATTGAATGAATTTATGAATTATTTTAAAATTTATTCATTTAAGTATAAACGTTCTCACAGGTCAGAGAACTATGCTTATGCATCCGGAACATATAAATATAACAAAGGCAGCGGAACTATAGAACTTGAAGTTTCCATTTCACTAAAATACAATAAGAATAAGTGGTATATAAACCAAATTAACATAAACTGATTAAGAATTTTTTAAAAAATATTTTCAGAAAGCGGTTAAACATTTTATTGTTAATCGCTTTTTTAATTTTTATATGGATATTAGCCATTAATATCTTTTCAGGATATGTTATACAATCTTCAGAAAAAAACTGGATTGAGATTTCGCAAAAGCAAGATGAGGATAATCTGAAATATGTATCTGATATTATAAGAAAAGAAATTGAAGAAGTAAATTTTATATCGGATAAAATTAATTCAGATACATCGGTTAT
>DOWN01000339.1:0-9167 GCA_003519545.1 Bacteroidota bacterium | reverse complement strand
CAGATACATCGGTTATCACATATTTAGAAGAGTCAAACATAAAAAGAGGATTTGAAACAATACTAAATTATAATCTTGATGAGTTATATCAGATTGAAATTTATAACAGGAATCTTGAGATATTTGCATTTAACGGAAGACAGTTGCAACCGGAATATTTTCTCCTTCAAAAAGCACTAAGCGGTCAGAAATTTACAAATTTAAAAAATATCGGGTTTTATACTTATCTGATAATTTATGCACCTTTAAAATCTGAAAATAATATAATCGGAGTTTCACTCTCCGCTAAATTAATTGATATAAAATTTCAACTTAAGAATCAGTTCTTTCCTAATTTCGGAATTACACAGACTGTAAATCAGCAGAGAAAAATAAATCTTGAGATAATAAACGCAAACCCGATAAGCGGTAAAATAGAATATGATTCATTGAAATATCAGAATTATCTTGTATCTGATATATACGGAATTCAAGGAACGTTAATTGGTAAAGTATTAATATCAAAATTTGATCCTGAAACATACAAAGAAAATGTCACCGGATTTTCAAATAAGATTATTTCAATTCTCGGATTTTTATTATCAGTTATTTTAATTTGGGCTTTAATAATTCTACTTCAGAGAATAAAAAGTGATACGGTTAAGATTTTGATATTTCCTGCGGGGCTAATATTTATAAGATATTTATTATTATACTTTAAATTCCCTGCCGCGACTTTTCAGACTGATATATTTTCACCTTCTTATTTTGCCACTCCATTTGGTTTCGGATTATTCACTTCGATAGGTGAATTATTTATCACGTCATTATTTTTTCTGATACTTGCGATTTATTCAATAGTAATAACTTACAGGAACTACAGAGCGAAGTTATATAATGATACAAAAAAACCGGGTATATCAATAACGAAAATATTTTTTTCAACTGTATTATATTTTATATATCTGTATATATTCGGATTATTGCTTGAGAGAATAATTACTGATTCAAACTTAAATTTTTTTGACAGGGCAAATATTGTTCCGGGATTAGAATTATTTATAGTTCAGTTTTCGATTTTAATTATATCATTTACATTTTTAATTTTATTCACTTCTTCATCATTATATATTTTTCAAAATTCATTACGATTAGTCAAATCGGGATTTTACAAAAAATATTATCCGTTTATTTATCTTACGTTAATGATAATTATAAATCATTTAACGGAAATGTATTTCACAGATTTGAAGGTTGATTATTTGCTCAGGTTAGCAATTATAATTTCCACAAGTTTACTTGCGATATATATAAGTTATAAATCAATACGGCAGAAAGATTATAAAATATTAAATCTGAAAAATCTTTCGTTTTTAATTTTGATATGTATAGGTGTATTACCGTTTATTATTTTATCAAAAGTTACATCACAAGAAACGAAATACGTAGAACTAATTGCCACGAAACTTGCGGAGGATGAGGACGAGAAAATTAATTTTACGATAACAAATGAATTACTGAATTTGTCTTCAAATCCGAGAATTGAGAAGGATATGATAGATAAGAATTTATCTAATCAGTTATCTTTTTATCTATGGGCTGAAAGTAAACTGAATTCGGAGAGTTTCAGTTCGGCTTTGATAATTCTTGATACAAATAAAAAAGTGATAAGTGATTTTAATATAAATGATGCAAAGATTAACACAAATAAAATAGTAGATTTTTTAAAAACCAATTTTTTTGACAAAGGCTATAACGTAACTGTTGAGGAGATTTATAAACAAACAGATACGATGGATATTGAAGAAACAGATATATTTGATATAGATTCAATGGCATTTGATGAGTCAGGAGATTTAAGCGATACAACGGATGAGTTTTCTCCTCTGATATTAAACAATATAGCAATATTACAAAATCCTGAAGAAAAGTTTTATGTAGGAATAGCCCCGATAGAAAAACTTGAACTTAAAGAAACTCAGTTTGCTAAACTGCTTGGATATCTTGTGATAGCGGTTCACAAAGAATCTAAAAATTTGCTATTTCAGACATCAGCGGAAATATTCAGAAATTACAGTCAGGATAATATACTTGAAAAACTTATTTCAAAACCTGTAATAACAGAATATTCAAATGATGAAATAATAAGTTCCAATAATTTTGATATAGCAAAGTCAACGGTTAATTCACTTGATATATTCAGAGAGTATTTAAAAAATTCACAAAACAATTCGAGTTGGAGAATTGAAACGATAAACAACGAAAAATACAGAACATTTTATTTTTATGCCGGAAAGTCGAAAGATGATGCCGACAAAGTATATTCAGTAAGTATCAAGCGGGATGATTTAAAAACAATTTTATTTTTTTATCTTAAGTATGTTTTGTTTATGCTTTCGATTGTAGTTATTATTTATTTAATAATAGCGATGATTTATCTTTCAAGACTGAATTTTTTAAGGAGAAGTTTTAAAACAATCATTTTTATTTCATTTTTCTTTGTTTCGGTTTTACCAATAATTTTACTTGCTATTTATACAAGGTCATTTATTATTGACAAAAATGAACAGGATTTAAAAAATCAGATTGTATCTGATTTGAATTTATTAAACGAAAGTTTAAAGGGAATAAATTTTTCAACTTCATTTATTTCAAATCAGGATTCGGTTGCGACGATAAAAAGAGAATTTCTAACAAGGAACATATCGCAGATAGATAAGAATTTTAATTTATTTTTGAGAAACCGACTTATCAGCACTACGAATGAAGAGTTGTATAAATCTGATTTACTTGATACGAGAGTGGATGCGGAAGCAGTGTATAATATACTCCTACAGAAATCGGATTTATTTATTTCAAATCAGGATATAGGTAAGTTTTCTTATCTTGTAGGTTATAAGCCGTTAAGGGATTCAAAAAATGATATAGCCGGCATAATATCTTCACAACTTGTTTACAGACAGAATGAAATTAACGAAGAGTTAACGGAAACTCTGACATTTATATTCGGAATATATTTTATAGTGATTATTGCGTTATTGATATTTGTTGGATTTTTAACCGATAAGATTTCAGATCCGGTGATTGCACTTAAAGAAGTGACAGAAAAAATTTCTAAAGGTGAAAAATATAAACTCATAGATGTAAAAAGAAAAGATGAACTGGGAGATTTGATAAGGTCATTTAATAAAATGACAATAGATCTGGAGAGGTCAAAGAATGAACTCAAAAAGGCGGAAAGAGAAAGTGCGTGGAGAGATATTGCGAGGAGAGTTGCTCACGAAATTAAAAATCCACTTACACCGATGAAATTATCTATACAGTTTTTGGCGGAAAGTTTTAAATCAGGAAAGATGGATGAGTTTGATGAGAATCTGGAAACGACAAAAAAATTAATATCAGATGAGATAGATAAACTGAACAGGATAGCAACGGAGTTTTCAAACTTTGCAAAGTTACCAAAAAGGAATTACGAAGAAGTTTATCCGGTGGAGATTTTAAAAAGTGTTATATCATTATATATAAATCATCCGGATATAAAATTTATTATAAACATTAATGATGACAGTGTAAAAATTATTGCTGACAAAGAAGAGTTGAACAGGATTTTTCAGAATTTAATTAAAAATTCGATTCAGGCAATTATTGAAAATGGAGTGATAAATATAAATACATTTGCAGAAGGAGAATTTTTTGTTGTTGAGATAAGCGATAACGGAATAGGTATGGATGAGTTCACACTTAAGAATTTATTTGAACCGAATTTTTCAACCAAATCATCGGGAATGGGGCTTGGGCTTGCGATTACAAAAAAATCACTTGATGATATGAAAGCGGAAATCGAATATGAATCTATTCAGAATACAGGAACGAAAGTAATAGTGAGGTTTAAGAAAATATGAAAAGAGTTGAATTGATTAGCCGGAATATGGGAAGATTTTTGAAACAGATTTTAGCCGGGATATTTTGTGCAGGATTTTTTAGTTCATGTGCAAATCAATTACCACCGGATGGCGGACCTCCTGATACTACACCTCCTGTTGTGTTGAGTGTTACTCCAAAAAATAATACAACTAACTTTTCAGGGAAAAGTGTTCTCATAAAATTTGATGAATATATTGAGCGAAGAAGTTTTATAGATGCATTCAGAATAACACCTGTTCCGAAAGGTGGATTTGAAATTAATTACAGCGGAACAGAAGTCGAAATATTTTTTCCTCAAGGTTTAGAAAAAGATATTACTTATAATATCACAATTAATAAAGATTTAAGAGATTTACGGGGGAACAATCAGATAGATAAACCTATTTCAATTGCTTTTTCAACGGGTGCGAAAATTGAAAAGGGTTTAATTTCAGGAAGAGTATATCCGGAAGTTAAAGATGTTGTTTCAATATTTGTTTATAAGTTAACACCTGAAAATGAAGATACTCTAAATCCTGAGAGAGTTCCGCCGGTTTATATTTCGCAGACTGACAGAGAAGGTAACTATGCGTTTTCAAATTTGCCTTCCGGTAAATTCAGATTGCTTGCGATAACAGATGCAGACAGAAACGGATTGCTTGATTCCAAGTTTGAAAAGTTTGCCGTTACATATTCAGATTTTGAAATTAATGATACTTTGGGAGTGACAGATGCAAATTTTTTGATAGAGCCGTTGCTTGTTGAAATAAATTCAACTCAGTTTTATTCATTAATGACTTATGACTCTTTAAACAAATTCGGAACTAATTTTAAATTACGGGAAGATAATGTTTATTTAAATCCTGAGATTTATATTTATTTCAGGAATACAAAAAGTTCGCGTTTTCAACTTGCGGATGGGGTGAAACTTTTAGATTCAACATTCAAGGATGAGAAATTAATATATGACTGGAAGTCAGATTCATTGCTGATGATTAGACCTATTAATGAGTTGAAGGCGGGGAGTGAATACAAACTTGAGATTTCTGAAGGTGAGTATAAGTATGAGATAAATTTTAAAACAGTGAATGAGAACAAGACGAGTAAGGTTTCTGGAAAATATAGTTCCGTTGAAGAAATTTTATTTCCTGTTCAGGTTCAGTTGATTTTTGAATCGCAGAAGATTTTTTATTTACAGAAAGAGTTGAGTGATGCTGCACCGGAATTTGAATGGGATATGTTACCGTTTGGGAATTATCAATTGTTTTCTTTTATTGATGTGAATGGGAATGGTCGGTTTGATAAGGGGAATTTTTTTCCGTTTGTACCGGGTGAGAAGTTTATTTATTATTTGCCTAAAATAAGTCTTAAACCGAACTGGAATGTGAATAATTTGTTTTTGGAGTATTGAAGATTTTGAGGTGTGGTGGATATGGTTAAGGTGGTATTACCACGATTTTGCACGAATTGAACGAATTACACTTATGGGATTGGGAAAATGGAGATTGTGGGTTTACGACAGGTCGTGATAGACTTGGCCTACAATGAAAGGTAGGGAGCATTGATTCACTTCGAATTAACACTAATATTATCCCGATGAATCGGGACAGGCAGAATTACACGAATTAAAATAGGACTGGAAAACTAACTGACTGAATTACGTTTTATGTTTGATTTGATTTTTTGTGAAAGGTGAAAGAGAACTAATTCGGGATTAAGATTTTGATCAAAGTCACGGAATGAATCTTCGATTAATCCTATAATCTTCAGATTATCCGATTTAAAATTTTTATTAAAATTTTTTAATCTGTCAATTTTATCATTGTTGATAAGAGTTGATGTGTAATTATTATTTAAAACGGATAAATCTCTGAACCAATAAATTAATAACATTAGAAACTGTTTTAATTTTTCTTTGTCTTTACCTGTTATCAATTCATCAATTGTTCCGCCAAGAGACAGATTTTTATTAGTAAGCATAAAAGTTAAATAATCCAAAACTTTCTCGCGGAGTTCAAGATAATTTTCATTTAATATTTTATTACAGGTATAGATGCTTCCATTACTGAGTTCCGCTATTAGATTAATTTCGTTCTCGGTAAAATCAGGCTTTTTTGATTTTATATATTTTTTCAGTTCCTCAAGCGGAATATCATCAAAACGGATTTTCTGGCAACGACCAACAATAGTTGGTAACAGAGAATTAATACGTGAAGTTGTTAAAATAATTACGGAATTTTTCGGAGGTTCTTCAAGAATTTTAAGGAGTGAATTTGAAGTGTAAACATTCATTAAATCAGCATCGGAGATTATATAAACTTTTTTTACATTTGAATTTTCAGAAAGGTAAATTGAATTTTTAATATCTCTGATTGAACTGATACGGATTGTATTCGCTTTTGGCAATCTGATTTTATGATATATATCTTCAGATTTTTTTACAAGTTCTTCATTAAGTAATTCATAGTCTTCAGGTTTTAAATCTGAAAGTGTATCATTATCGTCCGAGTCTTTCCCTGCAGGCAGTGCTGTTATAAATCTGACAATCGGTGATTTGAAAGTAGAAATACGAGTGCAATTTTTACAAACATCACACGCATTATTATCAACAGGATTTTCACAGTTCAAAAGTTTTGCAAACTCAAGAGCAGCGGCATCTTTCCCCGTTCCATCTTTACCATAGAAAATATAAGCATGAGCAATATTTCCGGTTTTGAAAATATTTGTAAGAATTTTTTTTGCTCTATCCTGCGAAATTATTTTATCCCACATCAGAAAGTATTCCCTATTCCGAACTGTATGTTATATTTATCATTAAAGTTTGCACCGGAACCCCAAAGCCATTTTGAACCGCCTACAGGACCGGGTTGAGGATCATAAAGTTTAAATCCAAGATCGAGCCGGACTGCACCAATTACCGTATTATATCTGAGACCAGCACCGATTGAAACAGCAACTTCATCCATTTTAAATTTTGAAATACTTTCCCAGACATTACCGTAATCTAAAAATGTTACAAAGCCAATATCTTTAAGAATAAAATTTCGAGAATCAGTAAATGGTCTTAATCTGTGTTCAAAACTTCCATCAACAATAAAATTTCCACCGAGTGATTTATCGGGTACAATACCAAGTTGTTTTGCTTTCCATCCACGATTGCTGGAAGCACCGCCTTCGACAAATTTGAAATCAGTAGGCAGAACATTGGTTGTGATTTCCCCTCCTGATGAAGTAACTATAGTATTATCACCGTATTCATATAAGATACCTGTTGTAAATTTAGTTCCTAATACTGAAACAATCGGATCGTTGGAGAAACTCATAAAATATTTATTAACGAGAGTAAGTTTTAGATATCTGAAAGTATAAGAATTAAAGATTTTTTCAATCAATCCGCCGATGAGTCCGCTTTCCTGAAAGTTATAAGACTGAAAAAAGCCGGAGGTCGGATATAGAATATTATCCGTTCCGTTATGATAAGTTGAAATGTTAAAACGTGATGAAAAAATATTAAAATTAAATTCATCAATTAATTCAGGCGGAACATTATTATTAACAAAAAACGGAGACTCAGGTTTGAATAAAAAATTCTGATTTATAAGTTCCCAATCAATTGTTAAATTATTAAAATAAGTAAATGTTGGTAAGTTAATAGCCACACCATTGACGAGGCGTGCTTCAATTATTCTATAATTAAGATCATTAGTAATATCGTTAAGATAAGTAGAGCCGAGCCGGACATTACCGGTAATATTTTCATTATTGAAAAGAAAAGGTTGAGTAACGGTCAATTGCATATCCGCAAGATTTCTTTCAATAGAATTTGCGAGGACTCTTATGCTTCCCGTAAAAGTTCTTCCGCCACCGAAAAAATATCTGTCAGTATAAGAGAGACCGACACCTCCATAGAATCTTTGAGCGAGTTCATATCCTACAATTTCCGGAACGAGTTGATATTTATTTTTAAGTCGTATGGTAATTTTATAATTTATTTTATTTTGAGAAGAGTCAATGTTTGCAATTTCAAAAGTGCTGGACTCAATTAAAGCAATTGAACTGATTTTATTTTCAGATTTGGAGAGCACATCTTTTTGATACAGGTCGCCATTTTTATATTCAAGATTTCTTAAAATATCAGTAATGGAAATGTCATATCGGTTATCAATGATAGTAATATCAGTATTACCAAAATAATATTTCCCACCCGGTTTAAAAAAAAGTGAAATTTTTACATTCTGAGAAATTTCCTGATTAGTACTGAAAGTTCTGTCAACAATAACATCATCATTAGCGGCGAAAGCATAACCGTTATTCTGAAGAATTCCGAGAATTCTTAAAATTTCAAGATTGATATTACTTTTGTTATAAGTCTGTCCAATGGAAAGATTTTTAGAATTTAGTATGAGATTTTTAATATTTTGGTCGAGGTCATCAAGTCCATAATAATCAATAGTTCCGTATTTGAAAGCCCTACCCTCTTTGATAGTGAAAAGGACATTGATTTCGGTTGAATCAGAATTAACCGTAAAAGAAGTATCAACATTAGCATTAAAATACCCGTTATCAAACATAAATTTTTCAAGCCGGAGAATATCGAGCGAGAGTTCATCCGGTTTAAAAAATTCACCTGAACGAGTGAAGATAATACTGTTCAAAATTTCGTTAGAGATTTCGAGAACAGGATTAAATTCAAATTTAACTTCATCCACTTCAAGATTTTTTTCAAACAGAGGATTATCCTGAGCGAAGGCAAAGTTATGAAATAAAAAGAAAAGGAATAGAAATTTAATCATAAAAGAAAACCCAATATACAAACTAAAAATTTGCATATTGGGTTAAAAAAAAGTTAGTAAAAAATCAGAAATCTTTAGCCTCTTCATCATAGAAGAAATCTTCATCAGTAGGATAATCGAGCCAAATTTCTTCAATACTTTCATAAGGTTCTTCAGTATCTTCGAGGTCAGCGAGATTATCAATAACTTCTTGCGGAGCTCCAGTTCTAGTGGCATAATCGATTAATTCAGCTTTATTACACGGCCACGGAGCATCATCGAGATACGATGCCAATTCTAATGTCCAAACCATTTTTTACAATCCCCCGGATTAAAATTACTTTAAAATTATTTTTTTGCAAATATAAACAAAAAAAGGGAGTTTCAAAATACATAAAAGAAAACAAAAAGAGTCAAAAAAAGGTGTGATTTTTTGAGGGATTTGTGGGAAAATGCATTATAATTATTACGTATTAATCTGATTTTAATAATCCGTGAATGTTAAAGTATAAT
>DOWN01000279.1:4932-12203 GCA_003519545.1 Bacteroidota bacterium | reverse complement strand
ATTTGAAAGTAATGAAGTCGTGGAAAGGATAATTAAGGAAAAAACAAAATTCATTTCATTTATTGAAATTACGATATACTCAAAATACTTATTATCAATAATAAAAAAAATATTTAATAGTCCTAATAAATTATAAAAATTAACAATACTCAATAAAATGAGAATTGAAATTATAATTTTCTTTTTCACGGGATTCTTAATGAATAAAAATTGTTTAAAGTTTTAATAGCGGAAATTTTTCGGCAATAGATTCCTCCTAATTTGAAATAAATTTAAATTCCTCTTAATAAAGTTTAAATATCTGAACTGCTCTAGTTTCTTCATCTTAATCTCTTAATCTTGGGTCGAGGGCGTCGCGGAGACCTTCACCGATAAGATTATAAGAAACGACACTTAAGAAAATCATCAGTCCCGGAAAAATTGCAAGCCACCATGCATTTGATGCCTGACGAGCTTCGTTTATTAATGAACCCCATGTTACAGTTGTTGCTTTTACACCGAAACCAAGGAAACTTAATGCTGCTTCTGCAAGAATAGCACCTGCGATTGCGAATGCACCCGAGACAAGCACCGGAGATATGGCGTTTGGCAATACGTGTCTGAATATAATTCTTAAATTTGAAAAACCCATTGAGTTAGCGGCAGTAACATATTCCAGATTTTTTACTTTGAGAACTTCACCTCGAACAAGCTTTGCATCACCTGTCCAACTTGTGATACCGATTGCCGCCATGACAAACCATATACTTGATCCGTAAATAGCAACGATAGTGATTATAAGGAAAAATGTGGGCAACGTCATAAATATTTCAACAAGCCGCATTATGAGTATATCAACCGTACCTCCATAAAATCCTGCGAGAGAACCGAGAATAATTCCGATGATGAGTGCTATACCGGCTGCGATAAAGCCCACTGAGAGTGAAATACGAGAGCCGTGAATTAATCCGGCGAGCAAATCACGACCTGTGGCATCTGTGCCGAGATAATGATCACCTCCTGGTTTTGTGAGTGTTGAGGAAAGGTCTGTTTCGTTTGCAGCATAAGGAACAGCGGGCCAAATTACATATTCAAGTTGATTTTTATCATCGAGTGATTTCCAATTTACAAATTTCAGGTGATCGGGCCATGCATTAATCCCAACTCCCTGAAGATAATCATTGATAACAGGAAAATAAGAACTGCCTTCGTATTTAACATAGAGTGGTTTATTATAAGCGAGGAAGTCAGCAAATATTGCAAGATAAATAAAAACCATTACGATATTGAGAGAAATCATCGCAAGTTTATTCTTGGAGAACTGGTGCTTAACGAAAGACCAGTAAGACTCTCCTACTTTTGATCTGCTTTCAATCTGATCTTTTGTTAAACCTGAATCTACTACATCGTTTGTTTCAATAATCTGAGAATTGACAACCGAAATTTCAGGTTCTTTATCAGGAATTTGGTCATTAGGATTTTTAGACATATTATAATGTTATGCTGATTTTTTTGTAAAAGTGATTCTCGGATCTACGATTGAATAAATAATATCAACTATCAATACACCAATAACTGTTAAAACTGCAATCAGAAAAAGTTCTGCCATAATAAGGGGATAATCTCTGTCAAGAATTCCCTGATAAAAGAGTTGCCCCATACCGGGAATGGTAAAAATATATTCAATGATGATAGAGCCGCCAACCATTGCAGGTAAGAGACCACCGAAAATTGTTATAATAGGAATTAAAGAATTTCTTAGAGCGTGTTTTAAAATAACTTTTTTCTCTTCGAGACCTTTAGCACGTGCAGTTCTGATATAATCCTGTCTTATGACTTCAAGCATTGAACTTCTCATTTGTCTTGAAAGGAAAGCAAGAGCTGTGACACTGGAAATGATTACAGGTAAAATCAAATGATGAGCACGGTCAAGAATTTTTTGGAATCCCGTAAGAGAATCATAATTTAAAGACTGAATACCTGCCGCAGGAAAAATTTTAAAATATTCCACGTTACACAAGAAAACTATCGCGAGCGTACCAATCCAGAAATTTGGAAGTGAATACAAAATAAAAAGCATAACGGTGGAAGTTCTATCCCAAAAAGAATATTGCTTAGCCGCAGAATAAATTCCGATTGGTATGGCAATGGAATAAATTAACAAAAACGAAAATAGATTTATGGTGACAGTAACAGGCAAACGTTCAAGAATTTTACTTATAACAGGTCTGTCATCTTTAAAGGAGTTTCCGAAATCACCCTGAAGCATATTCCCTATCCAAATGAAATATTGCTGCCATAGGGGTTTATCAAGTCCGAATTTCTTTTTATAAAATTCCTTAGTTGTTTCTGTGATTTGATTTCTCGCATCAGTTTTCATTGCTTCCTGAGTTCCACCGATTTTCATCTCGGTAGGGTCTCCCGGAGCCATACGGCAAATGATGAACGTGATAAGCGTTATAATGAACAAAGTAGGGATAAATATTAACAGCCGTTTAATTATGTATTCAATCATTCTGTTTAATTTTTAATTATAACGTGCTAAAGATTTTGGAGACCACCACTCTTTCATAAGAGGTGAACTCGGATAAGAATACCAGCGAGTATTTTTAAATCTGTCTGAATATAAATACCTTCCGGTTGGAGTCCAGAGAAAAGTATATGGCTGATCTTTATAAATAATTTCCTGCCATTCTTTTAAAATAATTTTTCTTACACTGTCATCAAAAGTTACTCTGTTTAATTCGATTAGTTCATCACTTCTCGGATTGCTATAACTAATTGTATTACTTCCTTTATCCTGAGACTGTGAAGAGTGCCAAATCTGATAAGGGTCTTCGGGACCTGTTGAAAGTTGCCATGCCATTATAGCCGCATCAAAATTATGCCGCTTTACTCTATCAAGAAAAACTGACCACTCGTAATCCTGAATATCTGCAGAGATTCCGATTTGTTTTAGAGCATCTATAATAATGAGAGCAATTTTTCTTCGTGTAGGATTATTGTTATTTGTGAAGGTAAATTTAAAATCAACTTTTTTTCCGTCAATAATTTTATCAAGAATTCCGTCTCCGTCCGTATCTTTCCAACCTGCTTCGCTGAGAAGTTGTTTAGATTTTTCGAGGTCAAACGGGATTATAGGAAGAGTCGAATCATAATATTCGCTTTTATAAAAAACGTGGGATTGAATAGGCACAGCCATTCCGTAAAATATTTTTTCAATAATGGAAGCACGGTCAATTGCATAACTCATAGCCATTCTTACTTTTGGGTCACTGAAAAGAGGGCTTGCGTTGTTCCACCCTATATAAGAGTAAACAGGTTCAAGAACGAGTGCTTTTTTAAGACCGAACTTTTCAGGTTCTTTAACATTTTCAACGAAATCAACCGGCTGAACGACATACATTAAATCAATTTCTTTATTCTTTGCAGATACTATTGCAGCGTTTTGGTCAGTTATGGTTTTGAAAATTATTTTTTTAGGATATACTTTTTCATCTTTATTCCACCAGTTATCATTTCTAATGAGAACAATTTGCTGACCGGTTGTCCAGCTTTCGAGTTTATAAGGACCGGAACCGACAACGTATTTTGGAGAACGTGAAACTTCCTGTGAATTTAAAAAGTCTGCAAATTTTTTCATATCAGGATATTTAGCAGGATCTAAATTTGAGTAAGACTCATTAATCATTTCAAATGAAATTCTGTCATTTAATTTTTCCGGATCGAGAAGATGTTTAGGAACGATTTTAATATCACCAACGGCATATATCGCTCTGAAATAAGGTTGTTTGAAAACAAATTTTACTTTGAATTTATTTCCGTCAACAAGTTCAACTCTTTCGAGATCAACAAAATAATTTCTCAATGCCTGTGCATCGGTGAAAGGATTTTTAATTGCTTTGAAAGTGAAGATGATATCTTCGCCGGTTAAAGGTGAGCCATCGGAAAATTTAATATTTTCTTTTATATCAAAAGTATAAGTCAGATGGTCTTCGCTTAAAACGGGCAATTCCTTTGCGATTTCCGGAACGAGTTCATAAGTAACTCTATCCTGGCTGAGAAGTTTTTCAAACAGATAATATGAAATTATTTCGTCTGCGGTTGCATCGTTAGTAACAACAGGATTTAATTTTTCAGCATCACTCATTTCCTGTTTGATTACCCAATCGCCTTGCACGGCTTCCACAATATCGGGTTCCTGGAGAGGAGTGAGAATGGAGTTGACATTATTTTCCATAACAGGTTTTTTCTTACGACCACCTGCGATGGTGAATAAAACTGTGAGGGAAAGTATTATTACAAAGAATAAACCAAATTTCTTCATAAATATTTATTTAAGTTTATATATAAATGCAAATTTTTAAAATTTGCGTTCCCGGGTTTTGATAGAAAAAAATTATTCAAAGTCGTGTTCAAAATATTCAATAGTTCTGTCATACGTTGCTTTATCAGGATTGTTAGTTTCAGATTTTTTTACAATTTCTTCAGTCAGTTTCCGCTGAAATTCTTCAGCCGGATTATAACCGTAGTGTTTGCAAAGATAATTTAAAGCAATAACTTCTGCAATTACCGTAATATTCTTACCGGGGAAGATTGGTAAACGGATAAGTTCCACATCAACACCGAGAATATTAACTTTTTTAGAATCGAGACCGGTTCTGTCATACTCACGGGAAGGATCCCAGTTAAGAAGTTCAACAATAACTTCAACTCTTTTCTGAAAACGTATTGCTCTGATACCAAAGATAGATCTTATATCAATTATTCCCAGACCTCTGACTTCCATAAAATGTTTAACAAGATTTGTTCCTGAACCCATAAGCACACTTTCCGCTTTTTTAGAAACAACAACTACGTCATCGGCAACAAGTCTGTGACCACGCTCTATGAGATCGAGGGTGATTTCGCTTTTTCCGATTCCTGATTTACCTGTGAACATAAGTCCGATGCCATAAACATCTACAAAAGAGCCGTGGATGATAACCTGAACTGAAAATTGATCGTCGAGAAAATCACTTATAAGATATGCGGCACGCGTTGTAGGTATGTTAGTTCTGAAAACGGGAGTATTAGTAGAATCGGCAAGTTTCATTAATTCTTTTGGAATCTCGTTTTCATTAGTAATGATAATGCAAGGGACATCGTGTTTAAAAAATTTTTCAAGAGAAGATTTTCTTTCTTCATCGGCAAGAGACTTTAGATAACGCAGTTCAGTATTTCCGAAAACTTGAATTCTTTTATAGGTGAACAAATCAATGTATCCTGCCAGAGCGAGTCCCGGTCTGTGAATGTCTTTATCCGTTATGAGTTTGTCTTTAGGAATTTCGCCTTGAGAAACTTTATGAAGACGGAATCTTTCTTTGCAAGATTGAAAGAAAAAATCAACCGAGATAGATTCTTTTTTTACTTCTTTAAGATTTGAGAAACGGTCAGACATTAAGAATATTTGATTTAGTTAGAAGACCTTTGTGCTTCGTGTTTTCTTGAATTAATTTTATCTTTATGTTTAAGTAATTGATTTTCGATTTTGGAAAGTGCTTTATCAAAAGATTTAGAAAAATCATCATCGGATTCTTTTGCAGTTAATAGTTTGTCTTTAAGTTTTACAAGTATTTCTGATATTTTTATACTGTGCGTTGGTTTTTCATAAGAAAGAATTACATCGGCATGTAAAATTTCTTCGTTGTATTTAGAGAGATCGTTAAGTTTGGATTCGATTTCAGCGGTGAGAGTTTCGTGTGCTTTAAAGTGTCTGGAAGTGATTGTTATTTTCATACGTGTTAAGTTTAATTAATAAAAAATTCCCGAAAGAGGAACCGAGTTTATTATAGTGTATTTTAACGAATATGCAAAAGATAAGACTAAAAATCAATGATTACAGATTGAAGAATGGGGGTGCGGATATAACTTAAAAAACAATTTAAAACATCACCACGAATTTTCACGAAAGGGACGAATTGCACGAATGGGAAATTGGGGTGGATAGCCCTCCCCCTACCTCTTCTAAAGTTGCAGAATTAGATTCACCACGAATTTTCACGAATTAGACGAATTGCACGAATGGGAAATAGAAGTGGGAAGAGATTGCGGGGTCCCTACAGGTCGGGATAAACTAAGCCCGCAATGACACGGTGGTGGAATAGGAGTGGTAAATCCTCCCCCTAAATCCCCCTCCAAAGGGGGACTTTAAATTTGCTAATAATTTGTGGAATTTGTTTAATTAGTGGAAATTCGTGGTTAAAATTTTTTGATAATTGGACAAGTTATACAGTTTCGGAGCAGGCGGAGGCGGAAGCCCATGCCCATTGGAAATTATAACCGCCAAGCCAACCGGTTACATCAAGAACTTCTCCAATAAAAAATAATCCGGGGACTTTTTTTGATTCCATTGATTTGGAGGAAATTTCATTTGTATCCACGCCACCTCGAGTGACTTCTGCTTTTTCAAACCCTTCGGTTGTGTCAGGTTTAATTTTAAATGAATGAATCAAACTTGAAAGTTTTTGGATTTCTTCAACGGTTAATTTATTTACAGATTTGGATTTGAAATATTTTATGAAAAATATTTCAACAAATCTTTTCGGCAGATAATCAGATAGAAAATTCAACAACTCTTTTTTTGAAGAAATATTTTGATTTAAAATTTCTTCGATGTTTAAATCAGGAAGTAAATTTATTGAAATTATTTTTCCGTGATGCCAATAATTTGATATTTGTAAAATTGCGGGTCCACTTAAACCATTATGTGTGAATAAAATATTTTCTCGAAATGAGGTTTTATCAATTGTAACGATACAATCAATTGAAATTCCTGATATTTCTGAGAAAGGATTATTATTCAATACAAAAGGCACTAGACCCGGAGAGATATCCGTTAGTTTAAGTTCAAATTGTTTTGCGATGTTATATCCGAAATCAGTTGCACCCATTTTCGGAATTGAAATGCCACCTGTTGCAATTACAAGTGAATCGCTGGAGTATTCATCTGAATTTGTTTTTATATAAAAATTATCAGATTTTTTTATTTCGGTTACTTCGCAATTTGTTTTGATTTTTACATTTGAAATGCTACACTCGGTTAAAAGCATATCAACAATATCTCTTGAAGAATTATTACAGAATAGTTGACCTAGTTTTTTTTCGTGATAACCGATTTTATATTTTTCAACTAAGGAAATAAAATCGCCGGGCGAAAATCTGGCAAGAGCAGACTTGCAAAAATGAGGATTTTGAGAAATGAAATTTTCAGGTTTGGTGTGAACATTTGTGAAGTTACATCTGCCACCACC
>DOWN01000279.1:4514-4763 GCA_003519545.1 Bacteroidota bacterium | reverse complement strand
TGTGAAGTTACATCTGCCACCACCGGAAATTAAAATTTTTTTTCCGACCTTTTCAGATTTTTCAAGGATTAAAACTTTTTTTCCTTTTTTACCGGAAAGTGATGCACAGAAGAGCCCTGCCGCACCACCACCGATAATTATTACATCATAAGAATTCACAAATATATATTTAATTTTTTATCTGATATCTCCACCCCAAATATAATTTTTATTTTCTGAAGAAATTTTATTCGGGTTAAGATATATCAG
>DOWN01000279.1:352-4389 GCA_003519545.1 Bacteroidota bacterium | reverse complement strand
TCGGGTTAAGATATATCAAATAGTTTTTTGAAATATTCAGATTTTCTGAAAGTTTTGAAAGTTTAAATAAGTCAAGTATATCAGAAGTTTCTTTAACTTCAAAAGAAATATTTTTATTAAATACGAAATCAATTTCCCTGCCTGTTTTCAACGAGTAATAATTTAGTTCACCTTTGGTTCTGAGTTGAGTGAAAATCAGGTTTTCAAACTTAGCACCTGAAGGAACATCAGCAAGGATATTTAAAAGTCCGTTGTCATTTAAATATAGTTTTTGCCTCTTAATTATTTCTTTATCCGGATTATTACTTAATACATCTACACGAGTCAAGAAAAATGTAGATTCAAACAGTTCAATATAATTTGCAACGGTTGTCTTTGATATATTGAGAGTATTGGCAATCTTTGTGTAGTCAAGTTTATTACTTACACGCGAAGATATAACTTTTATTAATTTGTAGATATTTGACGCATCCTGAAAATCAACAAAATTTTTTATATCAATCATAAGATATGAATCAAGGATATCATTAAGTATATCTTTTTTTTCTTCGACATTATCCGTTAGCACAACATCAGGAAAACCGCCGTATTCCAAAAACTCTGCGTATAATATTTTTAATTTTTCATACAGGTTTTTGGAAAATTTATTTTTCAGAAAGTCAGATTCAGGAAGACTTACATTTTTGAATGTGAGGAACTCTCCAAAATCCAGAGTATTCAAAACAAAAATTTTTTTTCTACCTGAGAGAGATTCAGAGAATAAATTCTTTATATAGTATGAACTTGATCCCGTAAGCAGAAACTTTATGTTGTAATTGTCATAGAGGTATTTTACAATACCCGGTAAATTTTTCACATACTGAATTTCATCAATAGCGAGATAAATTTTTTCATCTTCTTTTAGATTATACAAAAGCAGAAGTTGTCTAAAAATATTATCATAATTATTTTCTTCAAAAATTATCCTGTTAGAAATAGATTCCAAATCAATGTAAACCTTATTATTAGATTCGACATTATTCAGCAACATTTTCAGGCAAGTAGTTTTGCCAGTTCTTCTCATACCAGTGATAACAGTAGCCTGTTTAGTTTTGAGATGTTTAAGAAGTGAAGAAAATAGATTTCGAGTTAGCATAAAAGTTTAAAAACAAACAAAAATAGCGATTTTAATAACTAATCGCAAGTATAATTTCCGAATAGTAATACTATTCGTAAGTTATAGTTCCGAAAAGTTATACTATCCGTCAGTAATAGTTTCGTTTAGTAAAGAAATTTATGTTACTCTTGTTTTTTCAGTAGTTTAATGTGGGGGAAAAGTGGAATTTTTGAGGGGAATGTATGGAAAAATGAGCGTTTTTTGAGGGGGTTAGATTTGGGTTTGGGAAATTTCAACCAAATAAAGTAATTAAATTGTTGTAATATATTTCATAAATTAGAAGAATGCGGAATTCAAAAATAAAAGTTTAAACACGGATTTATAAATGAAAAATATTTTTCCATTATTGTTGATTGTATTGATAAGTTATAAAGTTTCGGATGTTTATAAGTTTGAAACTGAAAAGACATCGGGAGCATTTGATGCGATTACATATTATTCACAGATGAGGGATTTTCCTAATAATGATATACCGAGTGATGCATATACGAAAGCATACGAACAAAAGAAAAGAGTACCAATGATAGAGAGAGATAATTTTGATCCATGGGTGAATTTAGGTCCTACGAATGTCGGAGGGAGAACGCTTTCAATTGCGATTGATCATATAGATACGAATGTAATTTGGATAGGTGCAGCATCGGGAGGATTATGGAAATCAACGACGGGAGGATTTGGAAGCAATGCGTGGACGAATATACAAACGGGATTTCCGGTATTATCAGTGAGCAGTATTGTGATAGATTCAAATGACAGAAATATAATGTATATCGGAACAGGTGAAAGTTACGGATATCAGGATTCGCATAACGGCTTGAGTATAAGAACAACGAGAGGTTCCTATGGAATTGGTATTTTGAAAAGCACAAACGGAGGATTGAACTGGACAAAATCACTTGACTGGTCAATGAACCAGAACAGAGGAGTTTGGGATATTATTTATAATCCTTTGAATCATAATATTTTATATGCGGGAACTACAGAAGGAATTTTTAAATCAACTAATGCGGGAGAAAATTGGACACAGATATTTAATGAACTAATGGTGATGGATTTAGAAATGGACAGGATAGATACGAATATAATCTATGCAGGAGTTGGAAATTTATCAAGTGCTAATCCGGGAATTTACAGAAGTTCAAACGGCGGAGTGAACTGGACACGAATAAATTCAGGATTACCTGTTAACAATACAGGAAGGACTACAATATCATCTTATTACGGAAATCCTTCAATATTATTTGCGGTGATAGGTGAAAGACTTTCAACAGTTGGAGTTTACAGGTCAACAAACAAAGGAATAGACTGGGAACAGACATCGGGAGCGAACCCAAATATACTTGAAAGCCAGGGTTGGTATGCAAGCGGAGTAAAAATAAAAGATGATGATTCATCAAAGTTATTATTCAGCGGAGTAGATTTTTATAAATCAACAAATTTCGGAGATACGGTTTTGCTTTCGACAAGTTCGAATACGAATGATTCAAACTATATGCATGTGGATCATCACAGGATTATTTCAAATCCTAAAGATGCCAATAAAATTTATATTGCAACTGACGGAGGACTTTACAGAACAAATGATTTCGGAGGGAAATATTACAGAGCAGTAACGGGATATGTAACGACGCAGTTTTATAAAACAGTTGCAAACTCCCCTCTTGATTCTGTATTGATAGTTGGTGGTCTTCAGGATAATGGAATTGTAAGATGGGACGGAACAGGGAACTGGCACAGATCAGCAAGCGGAGACGGGATGATGTGTATAGTTAATCCGTTGAATAAAAAAACAGTTTTATGTTGCAATCAATATTTAGAAATTAACAGGTCATATAATAAAGGACAATCAGGAAGTTGGAGTATGGTGAGATCACCAAACATCAGCACACAAGCGGCTTTCATAGCACCATTAGTAATTTCACCATCTGATACATCGGTCTATTACGGAGGAACAAAACTGATTGTAAAATCAACGGATGGCGGAACGACATGGAGTAATGTTTCAGCGAACTTAGACGGAAATAATATTTTATCAATTGCAGTTTCTTATATGTCATCTGATACTCTATACGCTGCGACTGTACCGACGGGTAATAATATGGGATTTTTCAGAAGTGTGAATGGTGGAGTGAACTGGGTGAATGTTTCTACGGGATTGCCGGCAAACAGATACCCGACAGATATAGAATTAAATCCTAAAGACAGCCGTGAAATATATGTGACGTTTGGAGGATTTGGAACGGGGCATATTTTTAAAAGCACTGATGCCGGAGATAACTGGACTGATATAACCGGAGTATTACCTGATATACCATTTCACTGTGCGGTGATTGATTCGGCATATCCTGATAATATATATGTTGGAAGTGATATAGGTTCTTATGCATCTACAAACGGAGGAACGGACTGGTATGATCTGAACAATGGATTTCCTGAAGCGGTGATGGTGTTTGATTTATCTATTTCATATTCAAACAGAAAACTCAGAGCAGGAACACACGGAAGAGGAGTATATCAAAGAACACTTGTGAGTGATCAGCCATTGCCTGTGGAGTTAGTGAATTTTAATTCAGAGATAAAAAACAATGACGTAGTTTTAAGTTGGAATACGAGTTTGGAAATTAACAATAAAGGATTTGAAGTAGAAAGAAAAAGCAAAGATACGGATGACTGGGAAAAGATTGGTTTTGTGAACGGATACGGAAATTCAAATGAAATAAAAAATTATTTATATACTGATAAAAATTTACAAACGGGAGTTTACAAATACAGATTAAAACAAATAGATTATAACGGAAATTTCAGATACTATGAATTTCAAAATGAAATTAACATTGGAGTACCGTCTGAATTTATGTTAAGCCAGAACTATCCGAATCCT
>DOWN01000279.1:0-219 GCA_003519545.1 Bacteroidota bacterium | reverse complement strand
AAGCCAGAACTATCCGAATCCTTTTAACCCAATTACGGCGATTGATTTTCAATTACCTGAACGGTCTGATGTTCAACTTGTAATCTATGATGTAAGTGGCAGAGAGATTTCTAAATTGAAAAACGAAATTATGGATGCTGGATATTACAGAATAAATTTTTCAGGTGTAAATTTATCAAGTGGTATTTATTTTTATACATTGAGAGCAGGAAAATATTC
>DOWN01000082.1:1731-4065 GCA_003519545.1 Bacteroidota bacterium | reverse complement strand
AATTTTTTATATATATAAAATTAAACTTGAACGAGTTAATTTTGTCTAATATGTATTAAAAAATTTAAAGAAAGAAATGAGAAGACTTTTATTTATCGTATTATTGTTAATATCAGGAAATTTATCCGCACAGATTGACCCATCAAACACAGACCCCGAAAAACTCAAGGAAATGATGAAAAATTTTAAACCAATGTTTAATGACGGGGTTATATCAGGTTATGTATTTGATAATTCAACTAAAACACCACTTGATGGTGTTGTGATTCAATTGATAAGTGCGAGAGACTCATCACTTTATAAAGGTGCCGGAACTGATGAAACCGGATTTTTTAAAATTGAAAATGTTGAACAGGGGCGATACCGTATCAATGTGAATCTTGTCGGGTATAACAAAAGATTCAGAAATATTAATTTTTTTAATCCACAGGAAAAAATTTTAAATCTTGATACAATTTTTTTAACGAGCGGTACAGAAACAGAAGAGATTGTAGTGGAAGGTGAAAAATCTTTTATTGAACTTCAGGGAGATAAAAGAGTTTTCAACGTGGAACAAAATATGAATGTGAAAGGCGGAAACGCTCTTGATGTTCTGAAAAACCTTCCCGGTGTGACAGTAGATATTGATAATAATGTTAGTCTTAGAGGCGGACAGAGAATTAAATTTATGGTGAACGGACGACCCGTAACGGGAGATGTTGCAAGGATTTTGGAATTTATGCCTGCAGATCAGGTTTCAAGTGTGGAATTAATTACTAATCCATCGGCAAAATTTGATGCCGAAGGTTCTACAGGCGTTATTAATATAGTTATGAAAAAATACGATGACTCGGGAGTGAATGGTCAGTTAAGTTTAAACGCAGGTACAAAAGATAAATATGGGACAGGTCTCAGTCTGAATTATAAAACCGGAGATTATAATTTTTCAGGTTCTTATGATTACAGAAGAAGAAGTAATTCATTTACCGGTTCAGTGGATAGAAATAATTTTGTTGTTCCTTCAAATGCAGAAAGTTTTCAGAATTCTGACGGAACAATGCGAATGGAAGGAAATAATTTCAGAGGTGACATAGAATATTCAGTTACAAAATCGGATATATTAACTCTTAGCGGAAGATATGAAAAAGGTACAAGGAAAAGAGGTGAAACAGACTTATTAAGAATTTTTGATACCGGGAATAATTTAACGGAGGACTCGAGATTAAACTCTAATGAAAATGAAAAAAGTGAAGACTGGAATATTGGTTTAAATTACCTGAGGTTATTCACAAACAAGAAACAAAGTCTTACGGGTGAATTGAGTTATTCATCAAGCAGAGAAAATGAAGATGAAAATAAAATTACAAATTACATCGTACCTGCAAACACTCTTGACTTATTAAATTTATCAAATGAGCAGGATAACCGAAGACAAATAAATGCACAAAGTGATTACGTTTATCCATTCGGAGAGAATGCAAAACTTGAGACCGGAGTTAAATACAACTGGAGAGAAAACAGAGCGGATAATAATTATTTTGAATACGATTATAATTCAGGAATGTATGTAGTTGATTCATTACTAACTGATAATTTTAAATTTACAGAAAACATAGCAGGCGTTTACGGAATTTATAATAACAAAATAAATAATTTTTCATTTAATATCGGACTCAGAGGTGAATACTGGAAATATGAAATTGATCAGTTTGACAATAATACACTCACATCAAGAAACAGATATGATATTTTCCCGAGTGCTACGATAACACAAAAATTAGGAATGACTGAAGACATATCATTAAGTTTTTCAAGAAAAGTAAGAAGACCGGTTTACAGGGAATTATCACCGACTACGAGAATGATGAGTCCAATATTTTATTTTAAAGGTAATCCTGATTTAGGTCCTGAATATACAAATTCACTTGAACTAAACTTTGTAAAATATTTTAATTCAATCAGTGTAGTGCCGAGTGTATTTTACAGAATTACAACAGATAAAATTACAAGAATCAGCGAACTCATTGACAGCAATATAACACAGAGTTATGCAATAAATGCAGATAATGAAAAATCATACGGTGGTGAATTAATATTAAACGGAATGTTCGGCAAAGAATTGATTATTAACGGTGGTATAAGTTATTACAGACAGGAAATTGAATCGGATACACTCGGAACAAATTCTAATTATACATTCTCGGGAAGATTATTTGCCAATTATACATTACCGTTTGATGCTGCAATTCAACTTACATATTTTTATACAGGAAAAATGATTACTCCACAAGGAGAGATGAACGGCTATAATTCATTTGATATTGGATTGAGAAAAGATTTTTTTGATAAAAAACT
>DOWN01000082.1:0-1537 GCA_003519545.1 Bacteroidota bacterium | reverse complement strand
AATACGTATTCACAGATTTTTAACAGACAAAGAGAATCACAAGTAGTAATGTTAAACATTACATATAAATTTGGGACTGAAAATAAAGATCAGAACAGAAGAAGAAGACCACGAGGTCAGGAAGAATCACGACCTGACATAGAAATGGAGTTTTAATTTTTCTTAAGCGAGTCGAGTTTGTTTTTGACGAACTCGTTTGAAGGGTCAATTGAAAATATATTTTCATAAATTTCAATTGACTCTTTTTTATTTCCTTTCAACAATAGAATTTCCGCTTTTCCGTTAAGAGCATTTACATTTTTATCATCAAGATTATAGGCATCATCAAAAGATTTCAATGCCTTGTCATAATCTTTCAACTCCTTATAACAAATACCTATGTTATTTAAATAACCTGATTTTTTAGAAGGGTCAAGTTGCATTAATTCTTCAAGAATTTTTATAGAGCCGGAATAATCTTTTGCATTATATAATCTGAAAGATTCTCTTTCTAATTTCACAATGCTTGTTAATTCTTTATTAGGATGTAATTCCAGATTTAAGTCATCAAGTTTTTCAGGTTGATTTTTCAATACTTCAAGAATACCCGCTGACTCTTTATAGTTCGGGGAAACACGCTGAAGTTTTTCAAGTTGTGCGATTGCTTCAGGAATTTTATTTTGCATTCTGTAAATATTGGCAAGTTGAAAATATCCGTCAGGAGCAAGCGAATCAATTGCCATACCTTTTTTAATCATAATTTCTGCTGAGTCAAGATTTTCTTTTATTAAATAAATGAGCCCGAGATTATGATGTGCGAGAACGGATTGTTCCCGTAAATGAATCGCCCTTCTGTATCTTTTTTCTGCTTCATCAAATTGTTTTTTATTTGCAAACATATTCCCGGCATTTACAAGCAAGATACTACCATCCAATCCATCAGCCGTCATATAGAGAGTTTCATTATCTTTCCAGTTTTGATTACGCTGAAAAGTTAATATCGCATAGACTAACGTGATTATTAGTATAACCGAAACGGCGATATTTAATTTTCCGTTATCATTTGATTTTATAAGAATGTAACAGACAATTAAAGACACAATAAAAGAAGTTAGATATA
The DNA here is from genome assembly GCA_003519545.1 of Bacteroidota bacterium. Lineage (GTDB taxonomy): Bacteria > Bacteroidota > Ignavibacteria > Tepidaquicellales > Tepidaquicellaceae > UBA9002. The sequence goes on along the minus strand of DOWN01000082.1, from coordinate 438 downwards.
AAAATCTTTCTGCCATTAAGTTCATAGTCGGAATGATATTCATTACCGGCAAGAGAGAAATTAAAAAGAAAAAAATACAAAAACTTAAAACCGGAAAATCTTTTCTCGATCTAAATGCAAAAAATAATAAACCTGCTACGAATATTATTGAGAATATAACATTAAACTCCAGTAATGAATTAGAATCAGGCAGATAACCATTATAATGATATAACAAAGGATGAGGATAGAACAATAATTTGAAATATACGGGAATTGTTTTTATCATTGTGGCGAATACAGTTATAATATTATCTCCGATAAAATACATATAACTATTTCTGTCAGGAATATCTTTAAGTGCAAGATACCTGATGATAAGATATACAACGGTTAGAATAAAAAAGTATAAATAATTTTTATAATTAGATAATAATTCTTTAAATGATTTTTGTCTGA
>DOWN01000061.1 GCA_003519545.1 Bacteroidota bacterium | reverse complement strand
CTCAATTGCTGTTTAAAAAAGTCACTTTTTTCAGTAAAAACTTTCAGGATTAATGGTAATCCACGCATATCATACATAAAATAATCTTCTTTAATAACATTTATCCTTTCTTCAAGAGTTGATTCAATAAGAATACTTTTCGCCTCTGAAATCTTCTGATATAAATTAGGAGGAATTACAAAATTCCCAATTTTTCTACTTTCGCTTTCAATTAAATAAGGGAAGTCGTTACTATCAGGTTTAACGCATTTTAGAAATTCATTATATAAATTATTTTCAAAGGATGACTGATCTTTAACTTCAGAAAAACCTCTGATTTGATAAGGAATTTTTCCGAATAAACTTGACTGGTGTCGAGCCGCAAGTTCTAAATTTATGCTTGGAATTTCAGTTGAACAAAGTTCAATTAATTTGCTTTTATTGCAACCGGTTAGCCCTGTTAGTTCAATAAAATTATAACTTTGTATTTCGGATTCGAAAAATTTAAGAGCACAGTGTCTGTAAGATTTAAACCCACCTTTAATGAAATTAACTTTTTTTTCGGGAAATAAATCCAAAATCATTTTCGAGAGATATTTGCTTCTTCCACCGCCTCTCCAACAATAAACATAAATTTGTTTAGATTCAAAATTAGGAATACTTGTCAGACTTTCCTTCAGATTTTCATATTTCTCTGAGGCATATTGAATTGCCAACCAAACGGCAGATTTCTGTGAATAATTTTTATATAAATTTCCTACAAAATGTCTTTCACCATTTTTTAAAACCGGGAAATTAATCGCATTTGGAAAATGTGAGGTTTCAAATTCTTTTTCAGACCTTGCATCAAGGATTATAACATCATCGTTAATATTTTGGAGTGCAGAATCAATATCAATGCTTTCGATTGTATATTTTTCAAATACATCCTTCAGTTCAGGAGTATTTGAAATATCAGTGTGTCTAATAAACTCAAATAATTCTTTATCGTTTTTAAAATTTAAATATAATTTTTCCATTACCTTTAGATTCTTTTACTTCTCCTATTATAACCGCATTTTCATCACCTCCATTTTTAATTTCATTCAGACATTCATAAGCAAATTTCTCAGGGATTGAAATCAATAAACCTCCGGCAGTTTGAGGATCATATATTATATGAAGTTTTTCTTCATTAATATTCCCTATGAATTCTATATTTTTTGCCGTGTAATCCCTGTTGCTTTTATCTCCACGAGTCCATAATTTTTTAGAAATCGCAGTATCAACCCCGTTTAAAACCGATAATTCATTAATATTAAAAATTAAATTTACACCTGATGCTTTTGCCATCTGCATTGAATGTCCGGCAAGTCCGAACCCTGTAATATCAGTGCAAGCATTAGCATTATGTTTTACCATTATTTCTGATGCATTTTTATTCAACCGAGTCATTGAATTAATAAGTTCTTTATATTCATCGGATTCGTCTGAGAGATTATCAAACTTAATTAAATTATTCAACATACCCGTTCCTAATTTTTTCGTAAGAATTAATAAATCACCATCTTTAGCATTTTGATTTGTTTTAATTTTTTTGGGATTTGAAATTCCTGTAACAGCCATACCATAGAGAATTGTAGGAATATCAACCGAATGTCCACCTATAATAACTGCACCTGATTCATTTATTTTATCCGAACCGCCTGATAATATTTCTTTGAGTATATTTAAATCTTCAGTTTGAGGAAAAGCGACAATGTTCAGAGCATTTATAGGAACACCACCCATAGCATAAATATCACTGAGAGCATTTGTCACAGCGATTTGCCCGAAAGTATAAGGATCATCAACCACAGGAGTAAAAAAATCAGTAGTATGAATTGTTACAAGGTCATCATTTATTTTATAAACCCCGGCATCATCCTTTCCATCAAATCCGACAATAACATTTTCATTAGTAGCCCATTTAACATCTTTCAACGCCTCTGAGAGAATATCCGGAAAAATCTTCGCCGCACACCCCGCCGACTTCACCATTTGCGTTAGTTTGTATTTCATATTTTTTTAATATTCAATTTACAAAACGAATAGTAAAATTGAAATTTAACTTCAAATAACAAAATTAAAATAGATTATAATACCTAAAATTTCACAAATTAATAATTTACTATTACAAATAATTCTATAAAAAAACATTTTATCAAATTTTATTCTCAGTTCTAAAATGGGAATAAAAAAGTATTGTAATTTATTAAAAATGTAATTACGTTAAATTTTTATTAATCTAAAAGAGAGAATAAATCTATCAGCGATGAAGAACATGATAATATTAGAATTATGTTTTATATTTTTAGCGACGAGTTTTCCCGGCAATGCACCACCTCCAGCGGGATGGTTTCCGCAAGTGATGCCTCGTAGTGATATATATTTAACTGATATTTGTTTTATTGATTCATTGAAAGGATGGGCAACAGCAAGAAGATCACCGGCAGAGGATTCCGCTTATATTCTTTATACTTCAAACGGAGGAGAAAATTGGAATATACAATATAAAAATAAATATTTTCTTACATCCATTCAGTTGTTAAATGAAAATACAGGTTATTCAGTAGGATCAGCACCTCCTGGAGTAGTTTTAAAGACAACAGATGGGGGGTTAAACTGGTTTAATGTAATAAGTTTATCCACTTATCCTATAATAGATTTATTTTTTATAAATGAAACAACAGGTTGGTTATGCAGTGATGAGCCATTCGAAGGAGGTATGTATAAGACGATAAATGGAGGATTAAACTGGGAACGTCAGACAGGCTCAGGAACACGTCCTAAGCAAATGTATTTTTTAAATCAAGACACCGGCTGGTTTGTAAGTGGTCATTCGAGTGGCAGTTTATACCGCACGACGAACAGCGGGATGAATTGGAATTTACAGTATAGTTTTCCGGCAGGATTAGGAGATGTATATTTTTTTAATGCAGATAACGGAGTAGTAACATCAGGAAGGACATACACAACAACCAACGGAGGATTTAACTGGACAATGTCACCATCAACAGAAGGTGGTGCAAAATTATCATTTGCAGATGACTCAGTAGGATGGGCAGGACGAAATTTCAATCGTATAGCCAAAACATTAAATGGAGGTAAAACATGGTTTTACCAAAGTTCACCAATATTTGACAATACAGGGCTTGATTCCGATGATTCACTCAAAGCCTGGGCAGGAGGTAGTGGTATAGTACATACCACCGACGGAGGAGGATTATCATCAATTACACAAATCGGAACAGAACTTCCAACAGATTATATATTATACCAGAACTATCCAAATCCGTTTAATTCAACTACAAAAATCAGGTTTTCAGTTAAAGGTAATAATGTAAATGTTAAAATAATAATTTATGATATTTCAGGTAAATTAATATCAGAGATTATAAATCAAAATTTCTCATCAGGAACTTACGAAACAGACTTTAATAGTAACAATTTAACATCAGGAGTTTATTTTTATACATTATATATAAACGATAAAACTATTGACA
>DOWN01000089.1:3494-3711 GCA_003519545.1 Bacteroidota bacterium | reverse complement strand
ATATAATTTTGTCGATTTTATATGAAATACCATATAAAACTAACCAAAATTAGGAACAATTCGTGGTGATTTTTTCAACGGAACAAAAAGTTATATTAAAAGTTTTATTCATATTTTGGGTTAAATTAAAAGCGAAGAAATAAATTTAAATTATACATTTTTTATTTTCTAAAATTAAAAAGAGGTAAAAAATGAAACCGCTATTTGTAATTTCAGT
>DOWN01000089.1:0-3340 GCA_003519545.1 Bacteroidota bacterium | reverse complement strand
CAGAACTTTTCCTACTCGCAGGATAAGGAATTTAATTTTTCAAATTATAACACGCTGTTTAAAACGACTGACGCTAATTTATTAAGCGACAGAAAAGCATTGATATCACTCAAACTATTAGACTTTAACAAAAACAGATTTAGCATACCACACTCGCAGACAGAATTTGAATACAGAAAAAATGTGCTGAAAGATTTTGAAGTTGGGGGAAGGTTTAGCGGAACTCAAACGTGGGGAAATTTTAAATTGCTTGATAACTTTTCAGTTTTCCTCGCATATAACGTATTAAAGGAAACACAAAGCCGACCTGCTCTCAGCGTAATGGTGGCAGGAAATCAGTTTAACACAAGACCTCTTACTTTTGGATATACGGGAAAAATTATGCTGACTAAAACGATCGGTGAACTGAAACTAACGCTGAACTATACACACACGAACTATGAATTTAGCAGAACAATAGAAGGACATAATAATATTTTCAGCGGGTCGCTTCAGTATGAGGTTATAAAAGATAAATTTTTTGTTATGACGGAAATTGTAAAAGACAGGGACAATTATTTTAAATACGGTTTTGGTGCGACGTTTAAAATTTCGGATGGATTCTGGATAAATGCGGGAATTTTCAGAGGCGACGGAACCACCTTTATGCTCGGATTTGGATTTAATTTTTAGAACTGATTATTTGAATTATTTTAGGGAATTTTGGTTATAAAAGTTATAGGAGAAAATTTCAAAATGAAATATTTAATAATTTTGTTGATGGTAACATTTATTGGCTGCAGTAAAAATGAAGTTAAGCAGACAGATGCCGGCACAAACGGAAACAACACAACTAAGTCCGGAGAGACAACACAGACGAGTAAAACAGACGGAACGACTAATACGACTTCATCAGGCAATAGTAACGCTGAAGTAGTAAAAATTGATTTACCGAGTGTTCAGTGCAGTATGTGTAAAAAAACAATTGAGACTGCTTTGAAAAAAGATGCGGGTGTTATTAATGCGAATGTAGATTATAAAAATAAAAATGCAACTGTTGAATTTGATAAATCAAAAACCGGTAAAGAAACAATTGAAGGATTAATAATAGCGGCGGGATATCAGGCGAATGAGAAACCTGCGGATGAGAAAGCGTATAATGAACTTCACGGGTGTTGCAAACTGCCGAAGGATCAGAAGTAACGGGCTTGGTGTGAAGGGTGTGAGAGTTTGATTGTCATCCTGAAGGAGCGGAGCGACTAAAGGATCTATGCTTTACTTCAGGGATTCTTTCCCGATAAATCGGGACAAGCTGGTCGCAAGCTCCCTCAGAATGACAGAGATGGTTTAGATTGCGGGGCAAGCCCGCAATGACAAGGTCTTTAATGTCATCCTGAAGGAGCGGAGCGACTGAAGGATCTCGGTTTTTTGAATTGTAAAGGGTTTCGTAATCCTCCCCCCAACGCCTCCCGCTTTTATGAAATTTTTATAGTGCGGGATTTCGCTGGCTCAACCTCCAAAGGGGGACTTTGTTCAATGCATTCCTAATATGTAGGGATTTCGCTGGCTCAACCTCCAAAGGGGGACTTTGTTCAATGCACTCCTAATATGTAGGGATTTCGCTGGCTCAACTTCCAAAGAAGGTAATGATTCAGTTTGATTTGTGAAATTCGTTTTATTCGTGTTAATTCGTGGTGAAGCCTTCACGGGATTATGAGATTGCGGGGCAAGTCCGCAATGACAAATGGAGTGGTTACACTTGTGCTCAGGAGTCCTTTGCAGGAGACTCCTGAGGGAGAGAAATAATGACAGGGGTGGTGATTATTCCGTTTGATTTGTGAAATTCGTTTTATTCGTGTTAATTCGTGGTGATTCAATCATGAGATTCTTCGGTCGCAGGCTCCCTCAGAATGACAGGGGTGGTGATTATTCAGTTTGATTTGTGTAATTCGTTTTATTCGTGTTAATTCGTGATGAAGCCTTCACGGGATTATGAGATTGCGGAGCAAGTCCGCAATGACAAAGTCTTAAATGTCATCCTGAAGGAGCGGAGCGACTGAAGGATCTCGGTTTTTTGAATTGTATAGGGTTTCGTAATCCTCCCCCCAACCCCCTCCAAAGGGGGTCTTTGTTCATAATTCACCTGTTAATTCAGGATTTCGTGAGCTCCCTCAGAATGACAAATTATAATTTACAAAAAACGGATTTTCGGGAGGGGAGAAGATTTTTTGTGTGTGTAAAGTGCGTATCTGATTGCGTCCATAGCGTGATCATCTGATTTCATAGGTTCATCAAGTATTATTCCATTCTTATCTTTTTTATACGAATAATTCAAAACTTCCCTGTTGATATTTTCATTCGATTTTTTTGAATAAATTTTCAAAGTTTTTAAAAAATCAATTCCGTCTTTCACTGATTTATCAGCGGGATGTATATTCAAGCCTGCATTAGTAAATTCTGCAATTCTGTTAGGTTCAGCAGAGTCCGCATATATAACCGGATATTTTTCTTTCAGCGATTTTTCCATTCCCCGCTTTTCGAAATACAATTTAATTTTATTTATAAGTTCAGAGTTTGTGAGTTTATTTTCATAAATCACTTCATCCAGATAGCACAATGTATCCTTAATCCCAATGGATATAAAAGCACAGGGATTATTATATCCGAAATCAAGTCCGAATATTTCTTCATCAAAGTTTTGAGGATATGATGAAAATATTTCAAAAGGTTTATAAACTGAATTATCAAGAGTTCCCCACTCACCGAGTGAATAAATTTTATAATACTGTTCGTTTTGGTTTTTCAGATCTTCAAGTATTGATTTATAATTTTCATCTATAAATTTATTTTCTCTGTAAGTTGATTTATGAAAACAAGAATCATTTAAATTAATTTTATTCAACCAGTGATGAGCATTTACGGGGTTATATGTGCAGATTATCTGTTTATAATTTTTTGTTTTTCCACGCAGACGTAAATCAATTTGCAGAAAATCATCTCTATCGAGTTCGGTTGCTTCTTCAATCCAAATGCCTGTAACACCATTAATTGATTTTAGTTTTTCTCTGTCATCAAGTCCTGCGGAGATTATTTCTGATTTATATTTTTCAGAAGAAATTTTCATATCGCTGTCACGGACTTCAAATAAATCATGAGTATCTCTGTCTTGAGTTAGTTTTTTCAAAAGACTGAATTGCGAATTACGAATTGTTCTTGCAACTTTTCTTAAAATTAAAAATCTGTGATTTCTTTCCGAAAGAATTCTATAAATAATTTTCTGTGCTGCGAACATACTTTTACCGGAACCGGCACCTCCATAAAGCATAAGGTAACGGTTTTGATTTTTCATAAGATGCAAAAA
>DOWN01000005.1:4424-14138 GCA_003519545.1 Bacteroidota bacterium | reverse complement strand
CCAGAAAAATGGTATTGGTGAAGTAGAAAAAAAATAATTATAAGAAATATGAAAACTCAAATTCGTAAACTAAGAAATTTATTTTTTATTTTTGTGATGACTTTTTTCGTCTCCGTTCCCGCACAGAGTCAATGGGTACAGACTAGTGGTGTCTTTGGTGGGAGTATATTTAATATCCATAAAAATGGTGAAGATTATTATTCTGCAACTAGTTTTGGATTATATAAATCAACTGATGAAGGTGAAAATTGGGAATATAATACCTCATTGAATAAGTCAGTAAGGGATATAAAAACTTTTTTTAATAAATTATATATAGCAACATATTCTGGAGTTTCCATCTCTTCAAATAATGGAGAAAGTTGGGATAATAGACAAGTTACTACTCAAAATACCCCTGCTTATGTTTTAGAAAAGAATGGAGATACATTATTTGCAGGTACTGCTTCAGGTTTATTTATATCTTCAGATTCCGGTAAAACTTGGGTATTGAGAAATCTATCAGGATATTCATTTCAAACAATAAAATTTATTGACAATAAATTGTTTGTTGCAATTCGATCAAGTTCTGTACCATATATGCCATATGGAATTAGTCTCTCTACTAATAATGGATTAAGTTTTGATGAATATTTTTTAGGTTATAGACTTGTCACATCAATACTTCAAGTAAATTCTGATATATATGCCGGTACATTCGGAGGTGATGGATTGCATAAATCGACAGATGGTGGTCAGAATTGGTTTCAAACGACATTAACAAATGTAAGCATTAACAGTTTAGACTTGATAGATGGTAAAATATATGTAGGAACAACAGGTGGATTTTATTATTCAACAGATAATGGTCAAACTTGGTTACAAGAAAATTTAATTTCTTCAAATGTATTTAAAATGTTTAAACATAATGAAATAAGATTATATGGAAGTTTTAGTAATGGAATTTATAAGTATGATAATAATTTAAATAATTGGAGAAATGTTGGAGTAAATAACGGAACTGATGCTATGTCCTTTACAAAACTTGGAAATAACATTTTTGCAGGAACTGTTACAGGTGTTCATAGATCTACAAATTTAGGTTTAAATTGGACATTGACAAATTTGAGTGGATCTAAAATATATCAGATAATTACATATAATGAGAAATTAATAGCTGGAGGGGATATTGGTTTAAGAGTTTCTGCTAATTCAGGGACAAGTTGGAACTCATTAAATATAAATGAAAATGTTTCTACAGTTTCAGCAAAAAATGGAAGAATGTTTGCGGGAGTTCATGAAAAAATCTATAGATCTACTAATGAAGGAATTAATTGGAGTATATCTGATTTAAATAGCTCGATATTTACATTGTTAGACACAAATGGAATTGTGTTAGCTGGTACATCGAATGGTATATTTTATTCTACCAATACAGGAAATTCATGGCAACTATCAAATTTGAATGGAATATACATCAGACAATTATATTTCAAAGATGGAATAATCTATGCGGGAGGAAATCAAAGTGGACTTTATAAGTCAACTGATATGGGTAATAATTGGACTTTCTTAGGTGGTGGGTTACATGTACATGGTATAGAAAGTATTAATAATAATCTTTTTATAGGTACCGGAAATGGAGTTAGCCGTTCTACAAACGGAGGAGTTAATTGGATATCTATTAATGAAGGATTTACGGGAAGTAATATCCAAGTATGGGAATTATATATTTTTGAAAACTATTTATTTGCTGGTTTATTAGGTAGGGGAATTTGGCGAAGACCTTTATCTGAAATTGTTGGAGTTGAAAGTATAAGTTCAGTGATTCCGGAGAAATATTCTTTATCCCAGAACTATCCCAATCCGTTTAATCCGGTTACTAAAATTAGATTTAATATACCGTCGGTTGCGAATAATTCTAAAACTGAAGTTTTGTTAGATGTATATGATGTTTCCGGTAAACTTGTGAAACAATTATATAAAGGTCAATTGAGTGGAGGTGAATATGAGTTTGAATTTGACGGAACAGGGCTTAACAGCGGAGTATATTTTTATCGTTTGCAATCAGAAAATTTCTCCGAAACCAGAAAAATGGTATTGGTGAAGTGATATTTTTGAATGTTCAATAACTAAAAATTTTTTTTAACTAAGAATTCAGTTTTATTTTTTATATATAATACATTTTGATTTCATACTGTGATAGAAAAAATTGAAGAATTCATTCTTAGAATTAGATACTCAAAGTCTCCTCGAATATTTATATCAATATTTTTATTTATTATAATTATAACTCCTGGAATATATTTTATTTATTTGGAAATTTCTTCTGATCTCTTTAACTTAAAATTTGGAGAGTTTATTTTATTATTACTTGTCGCTCCTCTACCAGTAATCTTTTCTATTATAATTTTAGTAATTATTGAACCAATAGTTTATAAAAAAATATTGATTCTAACTTTACCTTTGATTTATTATTCATCATTGTTACCAATTAACGGGTATATTAGAGATTTGAAATACGAAGATTATTTAGAAAAAAATCTAGAATTTTTCGAGATTACAACTAAAAATTTAATAGAGAATAGATGGGATTTAATAGAAGCAAACGATTATATCTTTGATAAACTAAAAATTAGAATTGATGGATATGATAAAGTAAACAAAATAGTTTATTTTTATATCACAGGTTTTATTGATTCTTGTAGTGGAATTGCTTTCACTGAATCTAACCATTATCCAAAAACTAATGGATGCGGAAGAATTAATCTTTGGGAAAAATTAAATAATAATTGGTATAGATATGCCGCTGATTGAAAAATAGGAATCTAAACTGTATTGAGAAACTACTTATTTTACCTTAATTTATTAAGTATTATATCAAATTCAGTTGATTCTTGAAAAAAGTTACTCCTATATATGATGCGGTGTATTATGTTTGTGATGTGGAAACGACAGGGCTTAGTGCGGTTTTCAATAGAATTACTGAAATTGCTATTGTCAAAATAGAAAATGGGGAGATTACAGATAAATTCCAAACTCTCATAAACCCGCAACAGCACATTCCCGCGGGAATTACTCAACTTACCGGTATCAGAAATGAAGATGTTGTCAATGCTCCTACGTTTGAAGAAGCTCTGCCTTATATCAATTCTTTTTTTGGGCAGTCTAATGAAAGAAAAGTTTTCGCAGGACATAATGTTATGTTTGATTATAAATTTGTTAATGAATCCTTCAAACGAGCAGAGTGGAACGGTAAAGAAAAATTTGATGTACTCTGTACTTGCAAACTTGCCCGGAGACTTCTGAAAAGATTAAAAAGTAAATCTCTCGTAAATGTTGCAGATCATCTCGAAATTAATCAACAAAGTTTTCACAGGGCTCTCGATGACTCTATGACTACCGCTAAAATTCTTCTTAAATTTCTTGATAAACTTTATAATGACTATGAGTTTGAATATCTGGAAGAGGTTTTAAAATTCCAGAATAGTAAAATCTATACCGGTAAAATGAAAAATCCTGCTTTGAAAAAAACAGGTAAATCGCTGAAGGACTTTCCAAGATCACCGGGTGTTTATAAATTCTATAATAAAAATGGGGAACTGATTTATATAGGCAAAGCGAAGGATTTAAGGGAAAGGATTAGTTCGTATTTCCGCCATAACTCTGAAAAAAATTATAAACTTGAAAAAATTCTTCAATACGTAAATGATATCGAAACTGAAATTACTGATTCTGAACTTTCCGCCCTCATTCTTGAGTCAAAACTGATAAAAAAAGAAAAACCAAGATTTAACTCTGCTCTCAAGCGATACCGTTTCCATCCTTTTTTGAAAATTGATGTTCAGAATAAATATCCAAAAATTGAAAAAGTTTATGAAATTGAAAATGATGGTGCATATTATTACGGACCTTTTTCAAGCGGATTGACCGTAAATCGAATTCTTAAAGAAGTGAATGAAAATTTTAAACTGAGAAAATGTGATTTTAAATTTTTAAAACCTGCTGAAAATCACTCGACCTGTATGTATTTTGAAATGGGGAAGTGTAACGCTCCCTGCAATTTTACACAGTCTTTTAATGATTACAGAGATGAGGTGGAGAACGTTCATAGTTATATAACTTCCGCAAATTGTTACTCGATAGAATCCGTTTATGAAAAATTAATGAATAAACTTGCCGAAGAAATGGAATTTGAAAAGGCAGCATATATAAGGGACAGACTAAATGATGTAAAACGTGTTATGAGTTATCAGAAAGTTATCACTTCTGCAATTAATGATAAAAAGATTATTATCAAACTTGACAGCGGAAGTAAGCGTGAATTATTTTTTATTCATAACGGAAAACTGATGCAGACTTTTACTATCCAAAAAGATGACGATGTTTCGCAAATAAATGTGTTGGATTATCTAAGCGAAACTACGGAGTATTTGTTTTTTTCTTTGAGTAAATTTATAAAACACAGATTTTCTCCGGGTGAACTGGATGAAATAAAAGTTATCTCTAACTGGCTCGCTCAGAATAAAGAACGGAACAGTGTGCTTGAAATAAAAGATGACACAACAAGAGATGATATTTTAAAATTTATCGGTGAACGGTAAAAATTCATTATGGAAATAAATAAATAACAATTAATGGAAGAAAAGAAAAAATATATTTCAGTTTTTGGATTTGTTTATGTTATTCTGGTAAATTTTAATAATTTATTCTATCATATACTTAGCGAAGTTAAAGGCAATGTAATTGCTATAGTCAGAATTTTACTGATGATATTAGTCTTAGGTCTTATTGCAACAATCTCAAAAAAATGGAAAAAAATTGAAAAGGGCGAGTGGCTTAATATGATTATCGGTGGAGCTTTGAGTTTTGGTGTTTTTACTTATTGCCTCGCTTTGGGATTTCAGTCAACTTCTCTTACTCAGGGAACAATAATTATAAATTTAGCTCCTATTTTCGGAATGATCTTTGCCGTGTTATTTAAAATTGAAAAATGGAACTGGAGTGCGTTTGCAGGGGCTATGGTGGCTGTTGTTGGCGTTGTGATAAGCACTGTCACTGCTTCTCAGCATGGCTCGGGAAATTTCGAAGGTGATTTGCTCGTTTTGATTTCTGCAGTTGCCATTTCATTGGGAACGGTATTCACAAATAAAATCGGACATAGACATCATCCTATTGCTTTAACAGCCATACTCGGATTTTTTGGATTGATGTCTATTTTACCTTTTACATATTTTAGTATTGTGGATACAAGTTGGGGAGAAATTTCAAGTAACGGATATCTAATGCTTGTGTATATAGGGGTTTTAGGTGGAGCGGTTGCTTTCGCATCTTATATTAAATGTATTGAAGAAGTCGGTGCTTCTGCTTCAATGGTTTATTTATTTTTAAGTATTCCGTTATCAATGTTGATTTCTGAATTTATACTTCACAAGTCTGTACCGGGAATGCATATATTAGGGGCTGTAATTGTAATTGTAGGAGCAACGTGGAGTATAGTAGCTAGGGCAAAAGCACAAAAACAATCTGAAGATTTAAAAAGCGAAGAGGTTAATAAAAAAATAATTCCTCATATTAATCATGTTTAAAAAATTATAGAGGTATATCCACAATAAATTCAGATCCTCCGCCTTCTGCATCCTTATGTATAATTGTTCCACCCAAAACTTCTGTTAATTTTTTCACAATTGATAACCCTAATCCTGTAGATAACTCTCCTGCTGTTGGCTTGTTAGATATTGTTGCATATTTTTTAAAAAGTTTATTTTTCTCATCGTCTTTTATTCCGGGTCCTTCGTCTTTAACAGAAATAATTACGGATTTATTTTCTTTAGATAAGTGTATATAAATGTTTTTTCCCTGTTGTGAAAATTTAAGTGCATTTGATATTAAATTATCAAGAATTTGTTTTAAGATATACTTATCTGAATTTAAAATAAACTCCTCCGGACAATTAAAATTAACTTTAATGTTTTTATTTTTTGATTTTAATGAATACGCAGATATCAGTTCATTAATTGTCTCAGAAGGTAAAAATTTTGTTTTTGTTATTGAAATTTTTCCTTCTTCAAGTGTATTTGTATTTAATATATTTGTTACAATATGATACATCTGATCAACTCCATCAGTAATATATCCAAGATATTCTTTGCTTTCCATATCCAGAGATTCTTTTTTGTCATCATTTAACAATTTCAAAAATCCCAGAATATTATTTAATGGGTTTCTTAAGTCGTGAGCAACTATCCTAAGAAAATCATTTTTTTCTTCAAGTAGAGAATTTAATTTTTCATTCTTCTCATTTAGTTCTTTGTTTTTCTGCAATTGCATTTCACTCTCAAAAATACTTTTCTCGTATTGATATGAAAGTTCTATTGTTTTAATTTTTTCAACAGAATCATCGTAATAATGTTGTCTAATATAATTTGCATATTCTTCCATATATTCAAACGCCTTATCAACATCTCCTTTTTGTTTGTAATATATAGCATATAAATGAAGTGCTTTATGTTTCTGATCAAAGTATCCGTATTTATCTGACAGTTCATATACTTCATCTATTAATTTTTTTGCTTCTTCAAAGTTATTCAAATCAGAATATACAATTGCCATATTAATCAGATTACTTGTTAACGTATAAGTATCATTTATTTTTTTATTATACTCTGCCGATTTATTGTAGTAATGAAGTTCATCTGCTTTGCCTGTTTTGCCACCTATTGCTATTGCCATATTATTATATAACTTTGACAATCCCTTTTCATCATTAAGTTTATTAAATCCGTCAAGCACTATTTTATAATATGCAATCGCTTTATCAAATTCCGACATAGCACATAAATCATTTGCAAGATACATATACGAATAAAAAATATTACTTGAATCGTTAATGCTGATAAATCTTTCAATTGATTTTTTATGAAATGAAATCGCTTCTTCGTAATTCCTGAGATAGCGGTTTGCGTTTCCGATATGATTGAAAATCTCTCCAATCAGTTTATTATTCTCTTCAAGTTCAAAAAACCTGAGTGCCTGATGAAATCTCCTGATAGCCCTTGCATATTCACCGGTTCTTATCAATATCTGCCCGAGATAATATTCAATTAATGAAATACCCCTAAGGTCTCCGCATTTTTCTTTTAATACAATTGATTTATTAAGAAGTGCATGCGATTCAAAATTGTCACCTTTTTCAAATAAAGTTAATGCTTCTTTGAATAATTTTTCAGATTGATTATAATAGTCGTTTCTTCCGAGTAATTCTTCGGCTATATAAGTCATTAAAAAATTTTAAATTGAATTAAAAGTAATTATAAATTCGGCACCGTATCCGGGTTCGCTTTCGCATCTGATACTTCCGCCGAGTGCTTCAACATATTTTTTTACTATAGAAAGTCCAAGCCCTGTAGAAGGCTCTCCGGCTGTAGGTTTCGCCGACAATTTTGAATATTTTTTAAAAAGATTTTTCATATCCTCCGCTGTCAATCCGGGACCTTCATCTTTAACTGTGATTCTGATTATAGATTCTTTTTTCGTCGCCATCACATAAACATTCTTTTCAGCAGGTGAAAATTTTATAGCGTTTGATAACAAGTTATCAATTATTTGTTTCAGAATAAACGGATCTGTATTAATATTAATAAATTTTGGTGTAGATGTATATTTTATTTTAATATTTTTATTGTTTGCTGATAAGGAATGAGCAGTGATAACTTCCGTAATTATATTTCTTAAATCAAATTCAGTAAAATTGAAAATCATCGAACCTTTGTTAAATGTCTCTTCTGTTAAAATATTTTCAATTATATTCATCATCTGATTTGAAGAGTGAATTATATTATCAAAATCTTCAAGATTCTCTTCCGTAATTTTATCTTTTATCTCTTCTCTTAAAAATTTTGATAATCCGATTATGTTACTCAATGGACTTCTTAAATCATGGGATGCAATACTTAAAATCTCAGATTTCTCAATCAGCAAATCATTAAGAGTGGCATTGTTTTCTTCTAACTGCTTATTTATATCTGAGAGTTCTATGTTTTTTCTTTTTTCAAATTCTGATTCTTTTCTCAGGGCATTAAGTTCATAAACAGATTGTAGATCGCTGATTTTAGAGGCAACATTTTCATTAAATATTATTTTATCAAGTTCAGAATATTTTACATAACACTCATAAGCAGATTTATAATCTCCTATTGATTTATATACATCTGAGAGTTGATTGTATGAAATTGATTCATAAACTTTGAACCCGACTTCAGATGCAAGTTTGATTATGTTTTTAAAAATCTCAATCGCTTCCTCATTAGATCCTAATTCAATTTTTGTATTCGCAATTGAATTCAGAACAATTATATAATTATAGATGTCATTTTGAGATTTAAAAATTTCTTTGGCATTTTCAAAATAATCAATTGCAGTCGCTAAATTATTTTTTTTAATTTCAATCGTTCCCATATTCTGATAACATTTTGCAAGCGTATTATCATCGGACAACTTTATACACATTTCAATTGCCATTTCAAAATATTTCACTGAGTTTTCTAAATCGTCTATATGACTATAATCACTTGCATAATTAACTATAACAAATAGTTTTTCCCTTTCAGTTTCAAGTTCATTCAGATTTTCATAAATATAACCTCTCAGTTTCAATGCTTCTTTAAAGTTATCTGTTTTTTTATAAGTATTAGCAAGATTATCTTTTACTTTCAGAATAAAAGGTTTGTTGTCAATTTCTATAAAGAGGTCAAGACTCTTTTTAAAATAATCAAAACTTTTTGTGAAATCGGCAAGATCACTCCAGATTACGGCAAGGTTGTTGTATATTCTTGCAATATTAAAATTATCTTTGAATTTAATTCTGATTTTAAGAGCTTTTTCTAAAAGAAAAATCGCATCTGTATGTTGTGAACCCCGCATTTTTGAAAATGCAAGAAGTTGATAAAGTAAGGCAAGAGTAGATTCATCCTGTTCTGATTCAAAATATTCAATGGCACGGTTATAAATTTCTGACGCTTCTTCAAAATTGTTATTCAGATATTGTTCAAAACCTGAAAAAATCAAATAATAATTAACACCCTTAGAGTAAGAAATTTTCTCAGAAAATTCTTTTGCCCTAAAAGCCAAATCTATTGCAGTAGCAAAATCTTTTTCTCTTAAAGATTCTGCTTCTTTATATAAATCGTCAATATCCCTAAATGTTACTTCGTTGTTTAACGTATCTATCAAAAAAATTTTTGTTTAAAATTGATTAAATCTTAAAATAAACTCAGCACCTTTTCCCGGTTCACTTTTACAACTTATAATACCATTCATAGAATCTACAAGTTTCTTCACGATTGATAATCCTAATCCGGATGATGACTCTCCACCAGTTGGCTTCGCTGATAATTTAGTAAATTTATTAAATAATAACTTTTGTTCCTCTCCTGAAATTCCCGGACCGGAATCTTTAACTGAAATATAAGCAAATTTATTTTTGGAATATGACCTGATTACAATTTCTTTTCCAAATGGAGAAAATTTCAGTGCGTTTGAAAGAAGGTTATCAATTATTTGTTTTAAGAAAAACTTATCAGCATTGATGTATAAAGAATCAGCATCTTTATCAAAAATAACATTAATATTTTTAATATTTGCATTATTTTTATATACCGAAATTATTTCATTTATTACGGGATTCACATCAATTTTTTGAATTTTAAAATCAAGTTTTCCCTGTTCTATAGCATT
>DOWN01000005.1:0-4369 GCA_003519545.1 Bacteroidota bacterium | reverse complement strand
CATTTGTATTGAGAAGATTAGAAATAATGTTAAACATCTGATTTGAACTGTCAATAATATATCCTAAATATTCATCTGTTTCTTTCTCGCTTAATTCAGTTTTATCATCTTTGATAATTTTTGCAAATCCAAGAATATTACTCAATGGATTTTTCAGATCATGTGCGGCAATTCTTAAAAACTGATTTTTTTCCGAATCAAGATTTTTGAGCATATTATTCTGCTCTTTAACAAGTTTCAATGCTTCCGCAAGTTCAATGTTTCTTAATTTTTCAATCTCTGCTTCTTTTCTCAGAGATTCAATATTGTGCAAAACTCTCAGATTATTAATTTTTGCCTCTGATTCCGCAGAGAATATTTTATCTTTTGTCTTAATATATTTATTCAGATTTTCATAAGCGTTTTTATAATCACCGGTTTCGTTATATACTCTCGCAAGATAATAATATGCGGAGTTCTCATTAATTTTTGCTTCGCTTTCTATGGCAATCTCGAGTGCTTCGTAAAGAAATTCAAGTGCCTCTTTATATTGTTTTTTATGATAATAAAGATCTCCAATGTTTAAAAGCGATGAAGAAATACCAAATTTATCATCAATTCTTTTTCTCAATACATAAGCATCAAAAAAATTCACCATTGATTTATCATAATCATTCAACGATTCATAAACAGAACCTATATTATTATAACAGTTTGCCTGTCCAAATAAATCTTTTAATTTTATATACCTTGTCAGTGCTGATTTAAAATATTCGAGTGATTTGAGAAAGTCTTTTTTCTGATAATAAACTATTCCGATATTCATTTCTGCATTTGCTATTCCCTGCAAGTCGTTTATTTCCTTACTCATCTCAAAACTCTTTGTCTGAAACTCAAGTGATTCATTCAGGTTATCGAGTTTTTGGTAAACCAGACCGATATTGTTATAAATGTTTGAAATAAAAAATTTATTGTTTTCGTTTTCTGAATATTTTAAGGCGTCGAAATAATACTGCAACGCAGATGAATAGTCTCCTATGTTCAGCAAGACATTTGCTAAATTATTTTGAGAAACTGATATACCTCTTTCATCTCCCGTTTTAATTCTGTATTCGAGAGATTTATTCAGTAATTCAAGGGCACTTTTGTGATACCCAAGTCTCCATTCCACAAGTCCAAGATAATTATGAACTTTTGAAATGTTGAGTTCGTCTTTATTTTTTTTATAAATAGATAATGAAGAATTCAGATAATCTGATGCAATTGCGAAATCATTCAACTTCCAGTAACAGAATCCGAGATTTTTTTTAGACTCTGCAATACCTTCTTCGAAATCATTTTGTTCGGAAAGTAACAAGGCTTCTTTTGCTTTGAGTTGAGAGAGATTAACGTCAATATTTCTCAAATCAAAAGATTCTTTGTTTAAGTCATTAATTTGTTTAATAATTTTTTTTAGTGAGAGTGAAGAGGAAGCCATAATTATTAAAAATAATCTATTAATATAAAATAAAAAAGGAAGGAGCAAAACAAAACTAAAAAAAAAAAGCATCAGTCCAAAATGAACTGATGCTTATATACTAAAATAATTAATTTTAAATCAATTATTCTTTTTTATTATCATCAACTACCTCAAAGTCCGCAGTTTCTGCTCCACTTTGTCCGGCATCAGTCTGTCCGCCGGGTTTCTGTGGCTCTTGTTGCTGAGGATCTCCTGCAGGTTGTTGCTGTTTTGCCGCATTATAAATATCCTGTGAAGCATCAGACCATACAGTGTTATATCCGTCAATTGCAGATTTAAGTTCGTTGACATCGGATGACTTTGCAACTGATTTTAGTCTGTCAATCGCTGCCTGAACTTTTCCTTTGTTTTCTGCGGAAAGTTTATCACCTGATTCGGTCATTAATTTTTCACCCTGGAAGATTAATGAATCTGCTTCGTTCTGTTTGTCAATTAATTCTTTCTTTTTATTATCTTCTGCTTCGTGTTCTTTTGCATCTTTTCTCATTTTATCAATTTCTTCCTGTGATAGACCGGATGAATGTGTGATTTTTATATCCTGAACTTTACCTGTTCCTAAATCTTTTGCAGATACGCTGAGAATACCGTTAGCATCAATATCAAAAGATACTTCGATTTGCGGTAATCCTCTTGCCGCCGGAGGAATTCCGTCAAGATGAAATCTTCCGAGTGTTCTGTTGTCAATTGCCATTGGTCTTTCACCCTGTAACACGTGAATCTCAACCGATGGTTGATTGTCAGATGCTGTTGAAAAGACCTGAGATTTCTTAGTCGGAATTGTTGTATTTGCAGGAATTAAAACTGTCATAACTCCACCGAGAGTTTCAAGTCCGAGTGAAAGAGGAGTTACGTCAAGTAATAAAACATCCTGAACATCACCGGTGAGAACACCACCTTGAATAGCAGCACCAACGGCTACAACTTCATCAGGGTTTACACCTTTGCTCGGTTCTTTTCCAAAAATTTTCTTTACAACTTCCTGAACCATAGGCACACGGGTTGAACCACCGACGAGAATAACTTCATCAATCTGATCTTTTGAGAAACCTGAATCTTTCAATGCCTGTTCGCAAGGACCAACAGTTCTCTGAACGAGCGGATCAATTAATCTTTCAAATTCAGATCTTGTGATTGTCTCAAGTAAGAATTTAGGACCTTCAGCAGTTGCTGTGATATATGGTAAATTAACTTCTGTTGAAGTTTTATTTGATAAATCTTTTTTTGCAATTTCTGCTGCTTCTTTTAATCTTTGAAGAGCCATCGCATCTTTTCTTAAATCAATACCTTCTTTTTTCTGGAATCTGTTTGCAAGTTCATCTATCAAAACCTGATCAAAATCATCTCCACCGAGATGTCCGTCACCGTTTGAAGATTTCACTTCAAAAACACCGTCACCAAGTTCAAGTATAGATATATCAAAAGTACCACCACCAAGATCATACACGGCTACTTTGTTGTTTTTAGTTTTTTTATCAAGACCGTATGCAAGAGCAGCAGCAGTCGGTTCATTGATAATTCTTTTTACATCCAGCCCTGCAATTTTTCCCGCATCTTTTGTTGCTTGTCTTTGAGCATCATTAAAATAAGCGGGAACAGTAATCACCGCTTCTTTAATTTCTTCACCTAAATAATCTTCTGCTGTTTTTTTCATTTTCTGAAGTATCATTGCAGAGATTTCCGGCGGTGAATAAATTCTTTTTTGTCCTGTTGCAGGATCATCAATCTCAACACGTGCAACATCGTTATCACCTTTTACAATAGTATAAGGCACTTTTTTAATTTCTTCAGTAACCTCGTCATATCTTCTTCCCATAAATCTTTTTATAGAGAAGATAGTATTTTTTGGATTTGTAACGGCTTGACGCTTAGCAGGATCTCCCACTAACCTGTCACCGTTTTTTGTGAAGGCAACCACAGAAGGAGTAGTTCTGTGACCTTCGGAGTTTTGAATTACCACAGGATCATTACCTTCCATCACGGCAACGCAAGAGTTGGTAGTACCCAGGTCAATTCCTATAATTTTACCCATTTTATTTTTCCTTTTTTATTAAACTTTTATATTTGAAGTATTGCAGATACAAAGCAGGGGAGCATCATATTCAGATGACCTCCCCGTGCGAGTTATAATACAATATATTATATTGAACTACGATTTTAAACTTAAATAAGTCCGCCTGAATTAGCAAGCGGACTTTGGAGAAAAAATTACTTAATGTTAATTTCTTTTACAACAGGTTTTGCTTCTTCAACTTTTGGAAGAGTAATATGTAAAACACCGTTGTTAAACTGAGCATCAATGCTGTTTACATTAATGTCTTTTGTTAAATTAAAACTTCTTGTGAATTCGCCATAATATCTTTCATTCATAATAAGATTTTTCTCTTCTTTATTATAAGTTTCTTTTTTTACACCTTTAATCGTAAGCACATTGTTCTCGATTGAAACTTTTACATCATCTTTATTTACTCCCGGAATTTCTAAATTTAAATAGAAATTATCTTTGTCTTCGGTAATCTCTGCTCTCGGAGCAATGTTTGATTTACCGGAAACATTTGAAAATGGGAATAACAAAGAATCAAAAGTTTCATTGATTGTTTTTAAAAGGTCATCGTTTGTTTTAATTTTTACTAAGTTCATAATGTTTAACTCCTTATAATTATTTTTTAAAATTTGTTTTTAAGTTTTGAGATACATTATTTCAATAAGTGTGCCAAATGGGTAATAGAGACATAATTGACGCACAAAAAGCCAAAAATTTCAATGGAAATCAAATAATGGCAAAGTTGTGATAAAAATGGCAAAATATGAACATTTAATAAAACAAAAAAACCTTAAGTTATATATTTAAATTGAAAATTGAATTATTAATAT
>DOWN01000327.1:8069-10275 GCA_003519545.1 Bacteroidota bacterium | reverse complement strand
ATATTTTCATTTTCAATCATAAAGGGATAAATTATTATTAAATTTCTTTTGAATTTATTTTATTTAGAATTCCTATAGGTAATTGACAAAATAACAATTTTATTACATTTACGTTCAGCCTTAATTCTAATATAAATACCAGGAAACTATTCCGGTATTTTAAGTTTCCTTTCTTTTTGCTATTTTTACAGGAAACTATTTATACTATTTAAGTTTCCTTCTGTAACTTTAATTTTCTTAATCCGTATCTAATTTTTAAATGAATTTATTCTCTCATCTCGAAGTTAACGACCGTAATAAAATTTTGCTCTTCGCTCACGATGTCTTCACTCGCGAGGGCTTCCAAAAAGTCTCTATGGATGAAGTTGCTTCGCAACTCGGCATGAGCAAAAAAACTATCTATAAATATTTCGATTCTAAAGATATCTTAATCTCACAAGTCTGTGATTTAAGAATCGATACTATTAAATCTAAAATCGATCAAATTCTCGAACTTGATACCGATTGCATTTCAAAATTCGAATTAATCGGTGAACTACATGCAAATTTTACTAAAGATTGTTCTCAGTCTTTTTTAAGAGATTTAAAAATCCATACTCCCGATATTATGGCTAAGTTTGAAAAGTTCTCCATTGAGTTCACTTCTAAAGTTCTTAACAAACTTCTAAATCAGGGCAAAAAAGAAAATCTCATCGACCCGAAATATCCAAACAGTATTGTTATCGAAATTTTTAATGCCGCTATGCTTTGCACTAAAAATTCTGATTTTCTAATCGCTCATGGTTTTTCTATGAAAGAATCTTTTGAATTCGTTACCGATATGCTGTTCACAGGTTTGCTTTCCAATGAAAGCAGAAAAAGATATAAACAAAATTCTAAAAAACTTTCTCATCAAATCGATATTGCGTAATATGAAAAAATATTTTGTTTCTTTAATCTTAATTTTTACCTCTTCTATTTCTTTTTCGCAGAGTGTTAAAGTGCTTGATTTATATCAGGCAATTAATCTTGCTAAAGAAAATAACTCCTCTCTCAAAATTGCAAATCTTGAAAGACAAAAAGCAAATTTGAGAGTAAGCGAAGTTTATAGTGAAAATCTTGTTCCTAACCTCACTTTAACTTCAGGTTATACACGTGCTTTCAAAAAACCAACTTTCACTATCTTCGGTGAACAATTTTCAGTGGGAACGGATAATTCAATTTCTACAACTCTTTCTGCAACTGAATCTTTACCTATCCTTGGAACTCCCGTTTTTTCTGGAATCAGAATTGCCGAGTTTTATTCAAAATTACAGGATGAAATTTATTATCAAAACGAACTCAATGTAAAATCAAATGTTAAGAAAGCATACTTTGGAGTATTGCTTGCAAAACAGGTTAACGATTTAAATGTCAAAACTCTGCAAAACGCTGCTGAAAATTTTGATGTCGTAGATAGAAAATATAAAAATGGTGTGACAACTGAATTTGATTTTTTAAGAGCCAAAGTAAATGTGGATAATATAAGACCAAATGTTATAAATTCTGAAAATAATTTATCCCTCGCAAAAAACAATCTCAAAAATGTTATGGGATTGAATGTAAGCGAAGAGATTGATGTCATTGGTGAACTTACTTACGATAGTTCTGAGGTTTTCGGAACTATGAATGCACTCATAAATAAAATTTCTGAAAATAATGTTCTTGTCAGACAACTAACTATCTTCAGAGATATTAACAGAGAAATTGTAAATATTGATGAAGCGAACTTTCTTCCTAAACTTTCAGTTTTCGGAAACTATACTCTTGAAGCAAATGAAGATGACAACGAGAGACTTACTAATTACAAATTTAATAATTCAATTTCCGCAGGACTTAGATTGAGTTGGGATTTGAACCTGTTTAAAAATTCATACAAAGTTCAACAGGCAGAAATCGAAACCAAAAAAAATGATGAAGAAATCGCTGAACTGAAAAGAAATCTGAAATTACAAACTGAAAGTGTTTATATACGTTTAGAAGATGCACGTAACAGGATTCGTTCACAATATGAAACTGTAAAACTTGCAGAACGTGGTTTTGAACTTGCAAACGCAAGTTATAGAAACGGTGTCATTACTCAAATTGATGTTCTCGATGCACAGTTGCTTTTAAGCCAGACTAAACTTTCTTACTTAAATGCAATTTACGATTTTTTAATTGCAAGAACTGATTTAGAACTTTTACG